>URUZ01000041.1 GCA_900551225.1 uncultured Clostridium sp. | reverse complement strand
TAGTAAAACGATATGCTTGACGGAAGATGGAGCTGTCTTTTGTCAATATAGGTCCCTGTTCCAAATGGAGAGAAGAACGCATTTTCGCGGTTGTAACAATTTACTATATCCATTATTAAAGAGCCAGACGCAAAGACGCAGAGCCGATAACGCACAAGATTTGTGGGTTTCGGTTCTTTTTTTATTAAAACAATAGTGAATACGAGGAGGGATACAAATGCCTTCAGAAATTTTTATGCGGTTGAAGTTTCATAAGAGGAATGCAATTCTGGAAGCCGCGTGCATGGGGCTTGCAGATGAATCTTGTAATCATCTGCAAGCCAAAAGGCTTGCTGCCAGGATGCAAATTTCCAGATCAACCTTTTATTCGTACTTCTATAACAAACGAGACTTTCTGTGCTGCCTGCTATACTATCTGTACGATAGTGTGATGTCTGATTTTTTGCATTGCCTTCAGGCGGAAGAGGGGGATTTTCAGGAGGCATGTATAAAGGCGGTTGGTAAGATGAGGGAAGATAGAAAATGGGAACTGTACGCTTCTTTATGCCAGCGGTTCATAAACGAAGAGGAATATCAGGAGATAGCTGTTTATACAGGAAAGGAATACTATGAGTCGGGAAAAGTAAGAGCGTTCATCGAAGCCTGTTATGGGTTGCTTGATCCTGAGCAGTATGGTGCCTTAGGACAGGAAAAACTTGAATGTGGAATGATACTTATTCTGGATATCGTCCTGTATGCACTTTTTACATATGAGGCGGACAGTACGGACGAGGAATGGGAGAGTCTATTGTGCAGACTGCGGATGATAGGGCGGGGACTACAACGTCTTTCATCAGAGTAAAAAATTACGGTGTATATAAAAAACAAGCTGAAAGGAAACCTGAGACATGAAGAATAAGAAAAGAATAATATTGTGGATTACTGTGATATTAGCCATGGGAGGACTTGCTGGTACCATCATCATGCGCAAAAAATCGGACAGCAGCTATGAATCCCGTCCTACTGTGGCGGCCGCACAACCTGAGAGGAATGACATTATCCTTTATACAGAACTGTCAGGATTAATAGAACCACAATCCAGCGCTTCCGTACAGCCCAAAATCAGCGGTAATGTATTGGAGGTAAACTTCAGGTCAGGAGATTTTGTGGAGGCTGGACAAATACTCCTTAGCATTGAGTCAGATGCCCTTACTGCATTGAGACTGCAAGCGGATTCAGCAGCAGTGGCAGCAAAGGAAGCATCTGCCAGCCGGGCACGGATCAGTGCATTGTTTGCAGAGGGATATGTGCCGCAGCAGGAAATGGAACAGGTTGAGAATGCGGATCAAAATGCCAGGATTGCTTATGAAATGGCAAAGAACCAGTATGAACTCCAACTGGGGTATACAACTGTGACGGCACCAATCAGTGGTATTGTTGAATCGAGGACAGTTGAACCGCATGATTATGTGGGGCCAGGTTCTATTGTATGTGTCATATCCGGCGGAGATGGTCTGCAGGTAAAATTCGGGATTACGGAGAGAATCTTGAGTAATCTCTCCATTGGGGAGGCCATTTCAGCCGAAAAAAATGGTACATCTTATGAAGGAATTATAACGGAGATGGGAACCATGGTGAATCACAAGTCAGGATTATATGATGTAAAAGCCTCCATACTTGAGTCTGAAGGATTGACGTCGGGCACCAGAGTTAAGCTGACAGTTGTTATGGAGAGGGCCGAAAATGTGCTGACTGTACCGTTAGATGCTGTGGAATATGATGGAGGGGTTCCATTTGTGTATTGTTATGAAGACGGCGTTGCACGAAAGACGGAGATTGAGGCCGGGATCTATGATTCAGAGATACTGGAAGTAAAATCCGGCTTGCCGGAACTATGCCAGGTTATTGTGACATGGAGCAATGAGCTGATGGATATGCAGGAAGTGCTGCTGGAGCAGAGCGGGCACACAGATTCCTCTGAATCGGATGGTTTTACGAAGGATAGGCAGGTGAACAGCCATGATTAATATCACTAAGTTTGCAGTAAGGAGACCGATTACGATTGTTCTATGCCTGATTACCATTGCATTTTTTGGCGTTCGATCCCTTATGGGGACGAAAATAGAATTGATTCCTGATATGAAGCTGCCTATGCTGATTGTTGCAACTATTTATCCAGGCGCAAGCCCGGAGGATGTGAATGATCTGGTTGTCTCAAAGCAGGAGGATGCCATATCAACATTGAATGGTATAGATTCAGTACAGGCATATTCCCAGGAAAATGTGGCCGTTCTGATTGTGAGTTATAAATATGGCACTGACATGGATACGGCTTACATTAATATGAAAAAGGCGATTGATGGTATACGGGGCCAACTTCCCGACAGCATAGAAGAACCGAATATCATAGAACTGGATATGAACGCCCAGCCAGTAATCATGTTGGCTGTAAGTGGGAATGTACAGGGAAATCTCCATACATTTGTGGATAAGAAGCTGGTGCCGGAGTTTCAGAAACTTGGGGCAGTAGGTGAAGTGTCCCTGGCCGGTGGGCAAAAGCAGTATACAAGGATTGAGTTAAAACCTGAACGGCTGGAGCAGTATCATTTGAGTATGGCTGATGTTGGCAGGATTGTAGGAGCGGCAGACTTTACGATTCCGGCTGGGGAAATAGATGTGGGGAGACGGAAATTGAAGGTCAGCGCAGGGAATGAATATAATAGTTTGGAAAGGCTGAAAGCCGTTGCGATTCCTCTTGCGGACGGGGATATCATCCATTTGTCCGATGTGGCAGAGGTATATGAAGCTCTGGAAGATAAGACATCTATTGGACGCTACAAGGGAGAAGATGTCATCTCCATAGGAATCAAAAAGCAGCAGAGCGCTACAGCCATTGAAGTGTCAAAGCAGGTTCTGAAGCAGATTGAAAAGATCAGGGGGACCATGCCGGGAATTAATATCGAGGTGGTAAACGATTCAAGCGATATCATCAAAGAATCACTATTCAATGTAGTAGAAACCTTGGGTATAGCCATTATTTTGTCCATGATTGTTCTATGGTTGTTTTATGGGGATTTGCGTGCTTCTGTGATTGTAGGGACGTCCATTCCGATTTCAGTAGTACTGGCATTAATCTGCATGAGCGCCATGGGGTTCTCCATGAATCAGATATCCCTGACGGCCCTGGTGCTTGGCGTGGGTATGATGGTAGACAACTCCATAAATGTGTTAGATAGCTGTTTCAGGGCCAAGGAAAAGATGAATTTTTATGATGCCTCTATTGAGGGGAGCCGTACCATGATTGGTTCCATTACAGGAGGTACGGTCACGACCTGTGTGGTGTTTCTGCCCCTGGCACTTTTGGGAGGCATGTCTGGCCAGTTGTTCAAGCAGCTGGGCTTCACGATTGTATTTTGCATGGTTGCCTCTTTATTCTCAGCTGTAATCATTGTCCCATTGTGTTATTGTCAGTGGCATCCAATGGAAAATGACGGAGCACCGGTTAACAATATCATAAAATCCATGCAGGCTTGGTATAGAAAGCATATTCCATCTATAATACCCAGAAAGGGACTGGTTTTTATGGTAAGCCTTTCTCTATTGGCAGCAGCCTTTGGACTTGCCTCAAAATTGAACATGGATTTAATGTCATCAGCGGACGAAGGAATCGTAAATATGACAGTGAAGATAAAACCAGGTCTTTCCACAGCAGCAGTGGACGAGACAGTACGTACCCTGGAAGAGTTGGTGATATCGGATGAGAACGTGGATCGCTATCTATTGACATTTGGTTCCAGCGGTCTTGACATGGGAAGCTCCAATGCTGTGACGATTAATGCATATTTGAAGGATGGAAGAAGTTTGTCCACGGAGGAAGTGGTGGAAAAGTGGAGGAAGGATACCCAGTATTATAAAGACTGCTCCATTAAAGTGGAGCAAGGTAATACAATGGGAGTGCCGGCTGCCGAGGATGAAATTACAATCAATCTTCAGGGAACGGATTATGATGTACTGAAGGCAGCAACGGATGAAGTGACAGACAGGCTGAGGGGGCGGCAGGATGTGATGCAGGTTCATTCATCCATTGAAAATGCAGCTCCAGTGGTTAAGGTGGACATTGATCCGATAAAGGCTGAGGCTGAGGGACTGACACCTTCTGAAATCGGCTCAGTTTTATATAATAATTTAAGCGGTATAAAAGCTGCTGCGATCCGGGTTAATGGGGAGGAAGTAGACGCGAAAGTTGAATTTGCCAAAGAAAGGTATAATTCCATTGATAAATTGCAGGGGATGAGGATACTTACAGCAAGTGGTACATCGCTTCCACTGGAGGATTTGGCGGAAATTAGATACCAGGACACACCAAATCAGATTGAACGTAAGAATAAGCAGTACCAGGTGGCAATCACCATGCAGCCTCAGGCACATTACAAAAAAACCGCTAAAAAAGAAGTTTATACTTTTATAGAAGACTGGAAGTTTCCAGGTGATGTGGAGCAGTCAAAAAACAGTAACGATGAAAGTATGGGTGAAGAGATGGAGGCCCTTGGAGGGGCTTTGGGAACAGGAATATTCCTTATTTTTATCGTCATGGCCATACAGTTTGAATCTCCAAAATATTCTCTGATGGTGATGACAACTATACCATTTAGCCTTATTGGCTCTTTTGGCCTTTTGTTTCTGGCGGACAGTCCAATCAGCATGGTATCCATGATAGGCTTTCTCATGCTGGCGGGAACTGTTGTAAATAATGGGATTCTTTATGTGGATACTGTAAGGCAGCTGAGGGTAAACTCGTCACTTGAATCAGCACTGGTAGAAGCAGGTGCCATCCGCATGCGCCCAATCTTGATGACCACGCTGACTACCATAATATCCATGGTCCCCAATGCACTTGCCTTTGGTAAAGCAGGAGCCATGATGCAAGGGCTTGCGCTGGTCAATATTGGGGGACTGCTGGCCGCCACTGTATTGACGTTGGTTCTTTTGCCAACCTATTATAATGTAGTCAGCAGGATGGGGCGTAAATACTTTGAGACGGATATTATATCATGAAATATCTGCAATTCAGGTACCGGGCAGTTTAAGGGATTTTTTAATTGTAACTTTTTTTGAGCACTCTTGACAAAAACCGATTTCGGACTTATACTATATTAAAATCCCAAATCGGTTTTTGAAAGGAGGTAACAATGGAAATCATTCAAACGCAGTATGCAAAATTCAAAGCCACTGAAAAAAAAATAGACGAAATCTATCATCGGGTCGCTGTTCAGCTTGGCATACCGGATTCAACATTTTGGGTGCTGTACTGCCTTACTGAATTGGATACAACTCACACGCAAAACAGCATTGCTGAGGCAATGGGTGTTCCAAAACAAACAATTAACTCGGCAATTAATAACCTTGTGAAAGGTGAATATATTTACCTTGAACAAATGGCGGTGGCGAGAAACAGTAAAAGCATCCATTTGACGGACAAAGGCAGAGCCTATTGTCAAAAAACTATTCAGCCGATTATTGACGCTGAAAAAAGAGCAGCTAACAGGTTGTCCGAGAAGGAGCAGGAAATCTATATTGCTCTTTCTATCAAATACAATCAATTCCTGCAGCAGGAATTTGGTGCGCTCCTTGTAGCCATGCGGGGTGAAACACCATGAAAGAAAAATGGCTGTTATGCCCAAACTGCCAAAGCAAAACGAGAGTTAAGATACGGGAAAATACTGAGCTGAAAAACTTCCTGCTATTTTGTCCGAAGTGCAGAGAACAAACGTTAATAAACGTCAAACAATTTAATACAACGATTATTAAAGAGCCAGACGCACAAATGCCGAGCCGATAACACTCAGATGATAAATGAGGTTATCGGCTCCCGTTTTAACGGCTGACACTGGCTGTTGCAATTGTAACTGCTATTGTGCCATTTCATTGGAAAACAAGTAATCCATTTAACAGAACGAGAGACGCTAAAAAAGCGTAGATCAGACATTTGACGATTATGCAAATATTGCAATCAAAGCCAACAAAATTTATGCAATTCTCTAGCCTCTGGTCATGTTGATTATATGATGGGGGTTTTTGTATTTAGCTTCATTCCTCGCGCAGTATTTTTGTAATACCAAAAAAAACGCAAACCAATTATTGATTCATATAGTCAGTAGTGATATAATTATTTTTGACTATATGGTCGAGGTACCAAGGGGCGCGTGATGCTGAACCATTCGTCACATCGTGGTTACTATCCTGGTATTATCATGATTTATAATGATTATCGCAAATGCAGTATATAACAAGCGTTGCGATATCTTTTTTGAGCTTATAAGTCAAATTATATATTTTAGGGGGACAAAAGTGAAGATAAAGCCGAAAAAAAAATCAGCTGCAATGCTGGCACTATCAACTGCAATTTTTGTGACTGCCTTATCAATTTCAGTCTTTTTTCTCATACAGATTACTGGGAGAATGAACCTTAGCGCAAATCAGAATCTTTTGACTTCAAGCAGGGTAATCGCGCAAGGACTGGAAAATAAAATCAGCCTGGACAGGGAGCTTCTGTTTGCGCTGGCGGATATGCTTGCATTGGAGCAGGAGCGCGCAATCGAAAAGACGTTAGAGGGGTATGCGGATGCAACTGATTTTTTTCACTTTTCATATGTGAGCATGGACGGTGAAGGAATAGACAGTGAGGGGAATTCCGTATATATATCTGATTTACCGTTTGATGAGCTGGCACTTTCCAGTGGCAAGGATGGACTATCGGCTCCTTATTATGGAGCCAGCGGACGGCTTCAGATTACGTACCAGTCCCCAGTCATAAAGGATGGAAAACAAATAGGGGCAATCTATGCAGACCGGATTGTAAACGACTATAATCTTCCAACCCTGTTTACCTTCCATAACGGGGAAGGCTATGCCTACGTAGTGGACAGCAGCGGAAATTATATTATAGAATCCAGAGGTACTTCATCGCAGACGGATATTTACAGCTATCTGGCTTTTCAGGGGAACAGCGAAGAAATACAAAATACACTTCGTCAGGTAACCCAGGAAAGAAAAAGCGGAACACTTGTTGTGTTAAATGATAATCAGAAATCCCTTCTGGGCTTTCTGCCAATCAATGCGCTGGAGGGCTGCTATCTGATTACGATGGTTCCCCGCGCGGTTCTCCAGCGGGAAGCGGCCCCGATTATTATCATGCTTTATACTATGTTTGCTTTTCTTCTGCTTGGGGCGGTTGGGATTGCCAATCTTTTGATTGGAAAACAGTCGATGATGGAAGATGCAAAGCATAAGGAGTATAGGGAAAAGCTGTTTGGAAATCTTTCTTCTAATATAGATTTTGTGTTTCTGCTTTATACACCGGCCAGGCAGACGGTTGAGCTTGTGTCCAATAACCTGTGGCAGCTTCTTGGAATTACTGCACAGCAGGTACAGGAACGGCCGGAGATGATATTTGATGCCAGCGGAATGGCCCCGGATGATGCGGCCAGAAACAGTTTTCTGAACGGGACATTAAAGAAACAGGCGGCCAAAGAGACCATGGTAGGGAATGGTCCGAATGAAGTAAAACGTTGGTTTGCAGTCCATATGATTCCAGCGGATTACGGTCAGTATCTCGCGGTGTTTCATGAGACGACCAAAGAGCATAACATGCGCGAGCAGCTGGCAGATGCCCTCTTGCAGGCTCAGAACAGCAACCGGGCCAGGACCACTTTTTTTTCTTCCATGTCGCATGATATCAGAACGCCAATGAATGGTATCATGGGAATGACGAATGTGGCGCTGAAGAATCTGGGCAATATGGAAAAGGTAGAATCCTGCCTGAATAAGATTACAGCAGCTTCCGGGCATCTGCTGGAGCTGATTAATGAAGTGCTGGATATGTCCCGGATTGAGAGCGGAAAAATCAGCCTTAAGGAAGAGACAGTACATCTGCCCACTTTGATTGCGAACCTGATTTCATTTATTAAACTGGATATGGATAAAAAGGGACAGACTTTCCAGCTGAAATCACAGATTCTGGAGCATGACACGGTCATCAGCGATGGACTGCACCTGCAGAAAATCCTTCTCAATCTCCTGTCAAATGCAATGAAATATACGCAGGCTGGCGGTACAATCAGCCTGCAGATTTCAGAAACTAAGGTGGATACAAGTACCATACGGATGTGCTTTGTGGTTGAAGATAATGGTATTGGCATGACGCCTGCATTTCTGGAGCGGATATTTGATCCGTTTGAGCGGGCAGAGGACAGCAGAATGGGGCAGACTGCTGGCACTGGATTGGGACTTTCTATCACAAAGAGCATTGTGGATATGATGGAGGGTGATATATGTGTTGAAAGCGAGAAGGAAATGGGATCACGTTTTACAGTGGATATTCCGCTGAAACTGCCAAAACAGCAGACGCAGGAACTGCCGGATCTGGCCGGTTATTCCGTCCTGATTGTGGATGATGATCAAGATGCATGTGAAAGTATCAGCTTAATCCTGCAGGAGACGGGTATCCGTGCAGATTGGGTTATAAGTGGGAGAGAGGCCGTGGAACAGGCATGGCGGGCCCATACAATGGAAGACGATTACTGTGTTGTCATTGTCGATTGGATTATGCCGGAGATGGATGGAGTAGAAACAGCCAGAAGGATCAGAGAACGGCTGGGCAGCGAGATGCCAATTCTTCTGTTGTCTTCGTATGATTGGGAAAAAGTAAAAGAGGAAGCAATCCAGGCAGGTATTAATGGCTTTCTGACAAAGCCAATCTTTAAAGCAGACATACTGGAACGGTTGAGAGATTACATTCAGGGCGAGCACCGGGATATCGAAGAGATGAAGATACAGGAAACGGAAAATCTGGAAGGCATCAGGATTCTGGTAGCGGATGATAATGAATTGAACCTGGAAATCATGTTTGAGATACTGGAAAGCAGTGGAGCAGTGGTAGAAGGCGCCCATGACGGTATGGAAGCCTTGGAGGCCTACAGAAAGAGCGCTCCGGGTTATTACCAAATCATATTGATGGATGTGCACATGCCGGTAATGAATGGTCTGGAAGCAACAAAACAAATCCGGAATTCAGACAGGCCGGATTCATCCACTGTTCCCATCATTGCCATGACTGCGGATGTATTTAAGGAGGATATACGCAGGTGTAGTGATGCAGGAATGAATGCGCATATAGGAAAGCCGGTGGAACTGGACAAGTTATACGGCGTAGTCAGGCAGCTTATAAATAAAGAAGAATCGGAGGAGATCAGGTGAAGAAACGGACTAAAAGGGGATTACTGGGTATTCTTATGTTAGCCGGACTTCTGATGACTGGCTGCAATGCAGAGCAGGCGCCGCCGGAACTGTATGTAGATGACAGCATCCCGGAAACACCGGTTACCGTTTTCACAGAGAATAATGAGGTTTCGGAGGCTATAGAAGATTGCTGCAAAGCAGAGCTGAATCAGGATGGAAGTACCAATATCACTGTTTACAGTGATTCGTCGACCTATTATGGGGAGGAAGGACTGTCATACAGGGAACTTCTGCTTAAGCGTCTGTCTTCAGGGAGGGCGGATGACCTGTATCTGATCCATGCAGAAGATGTGCTGGAGTTTGATGAAAAAGGTTACATATATGATATGTCCGCTTTGAAATTCACCGGGAACCTGTCGGATGATGCACTGATGCAGAGTACATATAATGGAAAGGTATTTTCCATTCCGTTATCTTATACCAGTTTCGGCTTTATTTGGAATGTTGATATGCTGAGACAATATGGTCTGGAGCTGCCGGAGAATCTGGAGGAATTTCTCTATGTGTGTGATACGCTGAAAGCTAATGGAATTCTTCCCTATGGAGCAAACAAGGATTATGCCCTGACAGTCCCGGTTATGTGTGCGGGTCTGTATGATATTTACCAGAGTGACGATTGTAATCAGAAGCTGGAGGAATTGTCAAATGGTACGGTGGCTGTTAGCGAATATATAGAAAAAGGCTTTGAGTTTCTCCAAATGATGATTGATAAGGGGTATATTGATCCGGGAAAAGCGCTTGACACACTGCCGAAAAGAGAAAAAGATTTATTCAAGAGTGGAAACTGTGCATTTATTTGTGCTATCTATAGCGGCAAAGCCCTGGAGGGCTATCCGTTTGAAATTGCAATGACGCCATTACCCGTGCTTGAAAATGGTTCGATTTGCGTCGTGGGAGCAGATCAGAGATTGGCGGTCAATCCGAAGTCGAAACATCTGGACGCAGCCATTGCCATAGTGGAAGCGCTGGGGCAGACAGAAACGCTTGATTCCTTTGCCCAGAGCCTGGGAAGGATATCTTCCTCAAAGAATGCCACGGCTCCCGACCTACCCCAGACAGATTCGCTTATTGCCTGCATAGCAGGCGGAAGGCAGATCCCCAACCAGGATTTCAGCCTGACCTTTAATGTGTGGGAAAATGTGCGGGACTTGAGCCAGCAGCTCTGTGAGGGACGGAGTGCCGCAGAGGTGGCAGCAGAATACGATGCCATACAAATGGAGGAAATCTCCAAATATGGGGGAAGGGAACTTAATAAATAACAGGAAACAGATGGACCACTTCTGCTTGTCAGTAGTGGGATCCATCTGTTTTTATTTTGGCTTGCTAGTTGGGGGCGTTGGAGTTCCTGAACGGGGGTCGGTGATATGTCAGATTTTGTAATATTTGAGTTGTTTAATTAACCCAATTCAGATATAATGAGAGATAGTATATTCTAGGAGCGAGGAGAAAAAACATGGATTTAAGGAAATGCTACTTGACGGCCGGCGGAGACTATGAGGATGTGATGCGCCGGTTTATGCGTGAAGAACGGGTGGACAGATTTTTAAAGATGTTTTTAGATGACCAGAGTTTCAAGTCACTGTGCAGCGCCATGGATGAAAAGGACTACGCAAATGCCTTCCGGATGGCCCATACTGTCAAGGGGATCAGCATGAACTTAAGTCTCACGGATCTCCAGGAGGCAAGTGCGGCCCTGACTGAGAATCTGCGCAGCGGGGGAGCGGATGAGGATACTGGACGGTACCTGGAAGCAATGAAATGCAGTTATGATCGGACTTGTGCCGCGATCAGCGCTCATTTGAATTAATTGCTTGGTATTCGGACAGGAGGTACGTAAATGGAACAAAAGTATCAGATTCTCATTGTGGATGATGCGGAAATCAACCGCTCTATGCTGGCGGATATGCTGACAGATCAGTATTCGATTCTGGAGGCCGCGGACGGCATGGAGGCAATATCGATATTGGAGAAACAGCACTCCGAAATTTCGTTGGTCTTACTGGATATTATGATGCCTGAGATGAACGGTTTCGAAGTGCTGTCTATTATGAGCAGAAGTGAGTGGCTGCGCAGCGTTCCGGTGATTATGATCTCTGCGGAGACCTCCTCTTCTTATATTGACCAGGCATATGATCTGGGGGCCACGGACTACATCAGCCGTCCCTTTGATGAGAAAACGGTCCAGCGTCGGGTGAAGAATACCATTATGCTCTATGCCAAGCAGAAAATGCTGGAGGGAATGGTCACAGAGCAGATATTGGAGAAGGAGCGGAACAACTTTTTAATGGTTGAAATTCTGTCCAATATTGTGGAGTTCCGTAATGGCGAGAGCGGCCTGCATGTACTTCATATCCGCACTATCACAGAGCTGCTGCTCCGCCATCTGGTGAAGATGACAGATAAGTATCCGCTGACAGCCTCGGAGATCGCCATGATCGTCAACGCTTCGGCTCTCCACGATATCGGCAAGATCTCAATCCCTGAACACATCTTGAACAAACCAGGCAAATTGACGCCCGAGGAGTTCGAGGTCATGAAGAGCCACAGCGTAATAGGCGCCCAGATTCTGGAAAATGCACCATGCCGCCAGAATGAAGAGCTGGTGCGTGTGGCCCACGATATCTGCCGCTGGCACCATGAGCGGTATGACGGCCAGGGATATCCCGACGGCCTGAAGGGGGAGGCGATTCCCATTGCCGCCCAGGTGGTAGCCATGGCCGATGTGTACGATGCTCTGACCAATGAACGTGTGTATAAGCCTGCATTTACCCATGAGGCCGCAATGCGGATGATACTCAACGGGGAGTGCGGCAGTTTTAATCCCACTCTGGGCCAGTGCCTGATTGAGATGGGGCCGCGCATTGCGGAGGAGATGGAGAGGAGTACCCAGGAACAGATCTCCGCATCGGAAATCTCCGACATTTCCACCCAGCTTTTAAGCAGCGGCAAGGTATCCAGCAGAACCCTGGCTCTTCTGGAACAGGAGCGCACCAAGTACCAGTTCTTCGCCTCCATGTCCAAGGAGATCCAGTATGAATATAATCTGGCTTCAGACCTGCTGACCATCTCAGATTGGGGAGCAGCCCAGCTGGGGCTCAGCGAGGTGATTGCCCATCCGGGGAGCAACCTGGAGCTGCAGAGGGTCTTAAGCTATGACGACCTCCATGACCTCTACGATCGGGTGCTGAAGGCGGAGCCTGAGAATCCGATTGTGAACGCCAGCTATGTCCTGAATATCAAGGGACAGATGCGCTGGTACAAAGTGGTTGCTCGGCCGCTGTGGGTGGACGGCAATACTGTGATGACAGGCACCATCGGCAAATTCTCGGATATCCATGAGGAACGGCTTCAGCTGGAAGCCCTTCAGAAGAAGGCGGACCAGGATTCCCTTACCAAGCTGCACAACCATATGTCGGCCAGGGAACTGGTGGAGAAGGCTCTGGCCAGGGACCGCGACAGCCTGTATGCGCTGATACTGCTGGATCTGGATCTTTTTAAAGATGCAAACGACCAGTATGGCCATATGTTTGGGGACGAGGTTCTAAAGGATGTGGCACAGCGCATTGTCCGGAACATCCGCAAGGAGGACATTGCCGCCAGGATCGGGGGAGATGAATTCCTGATTTTCACAGCTTATCAGAACGATGTGGAGCCAATAGTCAACAGACTGTTTGGCGCCATCAGCGGCGAGTACGCCGGGTTTGAGATATCTCTGAGCATGGGGGTTTCCACCTGCCCCAAGGACGGGAAGAACTATGAGCTTTTGTTCCACCGGGCGGATCAGGCGCTGTACGCGGCCAAGAAGCGGGGCAAAAAACAGCTGTGTTTTTATGATCCATCTGTCAGGGGAACCCTTTCGGTGCTCTCTCCCATGGAGAGTGATCTGGAGGATTCGGAATAGACTGCTAATGATTCCGGCCGGACTGGGGCGCGGCGGGGAGGGTATATATTGTGAGGGCATTAAAAAGAAATATCAGTGTACATACTCTTTCCATTGTCATGCTGCTGGCGGCGGCTGCCGTGACATTATTTTCCATGATCAAAAGCGTGGAAGTGAGGCGGTGTATTGAGGAACAGACCGCGATTATGGCGGAACAGCATGAGTATACGGAACTGATCCAGAGCTTCTGTGATGTGTCTGATATCCTGTCCAAGCATGCCACTTATTTTGTGGCCAGCAGAAACACAGACTATCTGAAACGGTACTGGGAGGTCATGGAGGAGGCCGGGTGGAGGGATAGCGGGTTCGAAGAGCTGAGGCAGCTGGACCTGCCCCGTGAAGCTCTGACCCACCTAGAGACTGCCAGGTATATCTCTGAATCTCTGACTGAGAAGGAGACCTGGGCTATGCGTCTGGCTGCGGACGGTCTGGGCATAGAGGCGGGGGACAGGCCGGCTGAGATAGAAGCTGTGGTCCTGGAGCCTGCCGAGCAGCAGATGACGGGTGCCCAGAAGCGGCGCGCGGCTCTGGGCTACCTCTTTGGCGAGGGGTATCAGATACAGCGGCAGGAGATGCGCAGCAGTACCAGGCAGTTCCAGCAGCTGTTTCTGGAGCAGAGCCAGCGGGAGCTGGCCGGTTCTGTGGCGCATATGCAGTCTGCGCAGCAGATGGTGAACCTTTTGGACCGCGGCCTTCTAATCCTGCTGGTGCTGTATGTGGCGGCATTTCTGCTGCTGGTAATGCGGCCCTTCAGAAAGTATGCTGCGGCGATAGAGCAGCTGGGTAAATCCAAGTTCAGCGGACTGCGGCCCCTTGGCTCCAAAGAAGCGGTCCTGTTTGCAGACACATTCAACCGGATTTATTCGGAGTTTGTGGAAAATGAAAGGGCCCTGGAGAATGAGCGGTTCCGCTTCCGCCTGGCTGTGGACAATACCCAGGTGATTGTATTTGAATATGACTATACTACGGATGTCTATTCTGGTTACGGCAATCTGGAGGAAGGGACCGGCAAAAACGCCCTGTCTGCCGAACGGGTGATTCCGCAGTTTGTCAGGGATTATCTGCCGGGGCTGGTAGAACCCCGGTATCTGGACCAGGTTCTGAACATTTTCCACAGCAGGTCCTTTGTGGCAATGGAGCTGAGGGTCAGAACCAGACTGGACAGCGAATCCTATATCTGGGTGAGAATCACTGCCAACCCCATTCGGGATGAAAATGGGGAGAATGTGAAGCTGATCGGAAAAATTGCCAACATTCAGTCCGAGAAGGAGAAGGAACTGGCTCTGGAGGATTTGAAAATGCGGGACAGCCTTACAGGGCTGTACACCAGAGAGGCCGGCGTGCAGCTGGCCCGTGACTATATGGCGGTGAAACCGGCGGATGAGATCTGCGGGATTTTCCTGTTGGACATGGATGATTTTGAACAGATTAACCGGGAGGAGGGCAGCGCTTTTGCAGATGCCATCCTGCAGGAGACAGCCGGCATTCTGCGGGATATGACAGGGCCTGAGGACTATCAGATCCGCCTGGGCGGGGATGAATTTATGCTGTTTATCAAGAACTGTCCGAAATCCAGGGCAACTGTCCTGGGACCGCGCATTGCACAGGAGATCCGGAAGCTGTCCGGAGGGGAGGCCTCAGACAGACGGATTTCCGTCAGCATCGGCATGTGTGTCACTGAGGTCATCGATGAGTTTGAGGGCCTGTACCGCTGCTCAGAGAGCACCCTGAAATACGTCAAGGAGAACAGACGCGGAACAGCGGCCTGCTATCTGGATACCTCCCATGAGCTGGGGAGACGGCTCATTGACCTGTATCCGGAACAGCATGAGATTGACAACATTGAGCACACCTCCAGGAGGCAGGGCGCGCTGCTGTCCTACGCACTGGAGCTGCTGGAAAAATCCAAGAATCTGGACGACGCAGTGTACCTGCTGCTGGCGCGGGCGGGCCGCACCTGCGGACTGGACCGGGTGATGATTGCAGAAGTGAACATGGAATATCTGACCTGCAGATTTCTTTACCAGTGGACCTCAGAAGCCCTGGAGCGCCAGCCGGCCAATATTTATTATATGAGCCCTGATCAGTTAAAGCGGCTGATGGACTCTTATGAAAACGGATTTTCAGAGGAATATTCTGTGCGCAGGCCCAACATTCCATGCAGCATCCTGCACACGGCTATCTGGAATCACGGCGACTACGAGGGATTTATGAGCTTTGAGTCAGCAGAGCCGGGATACCTGTGGTCAGAGGAAGAGAAGCAGCTGTTAAAGGAGCTGTCCAATGTGATCTCCTCCTTTGTGCTGAAAGCCAAGGCAGATTCCATCAGCCGGGCAAAGACCGAATTCCTGTCCAGAATGAGCCATGAGATACGCACACCCATGAATGCCATCTCCGGCATGACGGAAATAGCCCTTCAGAAGCTGGACGACCGGGAACAGGTGGAGAACTGTCTGGAGAAGATCAAGAATTCCAATGCCTATCTGCTGAATCTGATCAATGATATTCTGGATATGTCCCGCATCGAAAGCGGCAAGGTGGAGCTGCGGCCCGTGGCCGTACTTCCGGAGGAAAAACTGGGGGAATTGGCGGGTATGCTCGGTCCGCAGTTTCAGGAGAAGGGAGTCCGGTTTGATGTTGTAAATAATTTTGATCTGCACAGGCCCATTGCTGTGGATTTCCTGCGTATGAACCAGGTGCTGATTAATCTGCTGGGAAATGCCCTCAAATTTACAGATCCGGGCGGACAGGTGACCCTGGCTGTGGATCAGGTGGACTCTACAAAAGAGGGCACTGCCCTTCATATCTCGGTATCCGACACGGGAATCGGAATTCCTGAGGAGGCCCAGCAGCGGATCTTCAATGCCTTTGAGCAGGAGGACAAGGACACCAGCGCCATATATGGGGGAACAGGTCTGGGATTGTCTATTTCCAGCAGGCTCATTCAGATGATGGGAGGCCGGCTGGAGGTGAAAAGTAAGGTGGGGGAGGGTTCGGATTTCTTCTTTACCCTGTACTTCCCCTACGCGGAGCTGAAGGAGGAGGACAAGGGGTCCCATTGTACTGATGAGGAGCTGTCCGGTCAGTTCGCAGAGGGCCGCCGTATCCTGCTGGTGGAGGACAATGATTTAAACCGGGAAATCGCGGAAACGGTTCTGACCATGCATGGGTTTAAGGTTGAAAGTGCGGAGAACGGCAGACTGGGCCTGGAACGTTTTGCGCTGAAGCCGGCCTGTTATTATGATGCCATATTGATGGATATACGTATGCCGGTGATGGACGGCCTGGAGGCCACCAGGAAGATCCGGCTGCTGGAGAAGAAAGACTCGCGCACCATACCCATTATTGCAATGACAGCGAATGCGTTTGACGAGGATATGCAAAAATCTATGGAGAGCGGTATGAATGGGCATTTGAGCAAGCCTTTGGATATTAAAATGCTGCTTGATATGCTGAAAAATACATTTGAAAAAATTTGAATGGAATAGAGACTGGCAATGAGGAAGAAAAATGAGTTTTTCATTTATACCTGCATGTGGATCACTGCGGTGATCATTCTGCTGGTACTGCTGATGCAGAATCTGGGGGATGCACGGACTGTAAACTACAGCGGAATTGTACGGGGAGCGACCCAGAAACTCGTCAAAGAGGAGATGAACGGCCAGCCGGATGAGGAGCTTCTAAAACGGCTGGATGCCATCATTGTAAATCTGCGGACCGGCGAGGGGGAATTCGGCCTGCGTAAAAACAGCAGCAATAAATATCAGGAACAGCTGCAGCGGCTGGATCAGGTATGGAATCTGATGAAATCGGAGATTTACATGCTGCGCCAGGGGCAGGTGTCTTCCGTGGCTTTGTATGATCTGAGCCAGAAGCATTTTGAGGCAGCGGACCAGTTGGTTCTTATGGCGGAGGAGAATTCCGAGAATAAGCTGCTTCGGTCCATTGCCACATATGGTGTAGCACTTCTGCTGTCGGTCTGTGTGTTCACCATTGTGAATGACCGGAACCGGAAGGCGCTGGAGAACAGCCTCTATACGGACAGCCTGACCGGACTTTTGAACCGGGCCGGTTTTGAGATAGCCGCTTCGGAGCTGCTCCGGCAGCGGGGGACAAGGCAATACTGCCTGATTGAGCTGGATGTGGATGATTTTAAATTCCTCAACAATAACTATGGCTATGAGCAGGGCGACAGTCTGCTGCGCGCTCTTGCAGAAGGCCTTAAGACCCAGTACCACGGCGATCAGCTGTGCGCACGGCTGGCATCGGATGATTTTGTGGTTCTGGCGAACCGGACGCCTGGGAACGTGGATGAACTGCGGCGGATGCTGGCGGAAGTGATGAAGCAGGAGGGGCTTCTCAATGTCTCTGAGTTCGTTACATTTACAGTGGGCGCCTATGAGATACCGGACAAAAGCGAGCTGATTCAGTCGGTGATGGACAAGGCCAACATGGCACATAAAAGTGCTAAGACACTGGGCAAATCCAACACGGTGTGGTATAATGAGACATTTCTGGAGAACCTGAATAACGAGAACAAGCTGAAGAACCGGCTGCACCGCTCCCTGGAGAACGGGGAATTTAAAATGTATCTGCAGCCCAAGATCAGGCTGTCCGATATGAAGATCGAGAGTGCGGAGGCGTTGGTGCGGTGGGATATCCCTGGGCAGGGCATTGTTCCGCCGGATCAGTTCATCCCTCTTTTTGAGCGGAACGGGGAGATTGCAGCAATTGATTTCTATATGCTGGAGAAGGCCTGCGTCTTTATCCGGCGGCATATGGATGTTCACGGCCAGGAGTTTTTTATCGCAGTCAATTTCTCCAGGGTGACCATCTACCAGCCCAGGTTTTTGGAGGGAGTGCTGGAGATTGTGAACCGCAGTGGGATTCCTCACCACTGCATTGAGATTGAGGTGACAGAGAGCGCATTTAATGATATATCTGATGTGATTGTGAAGAAAATCCAGAGTCTAAAGGATGAAGGGTTTATTATATCCATGGACGATTTCGGATCGGGGTACTCCAGCCTGAATATGCTGGACAAGCTGCCTATCCAGGTCCTGAAGCTGGATCGGGAATTCCTGCGGGAATTCAGCGCCACGGCAAAGGTACGCAATGTGATCGCCTGTGTGACGGAGCTGGCCCATTCCCTTGGGATTTTGGTGGTATGCGAGGGAATTGAGAAGGAGGAGCACCTGACGTTTCTTAAGGAAATCGGCTGTGATTACGGCCAGGGCTTCTATTTCTCAAAGCCGGTGCCCCAGGAGCTGTTCAGACTGAAGTATGAGGAGAAGGGGATAGGGTAAAAACAGCGGTGAAATGTAAGGAAATCTTTATTGACACTCTGCGGGAAACTGGGTAAAGTAAAGGCATACAGGTGTTGGAATGATGATTTACAATATGAGGAGGATTTGATGATCAGATTATATAGGAAACGCGTGGTACTGGGGGCCCTGGCGGCCATCTTGGCGGCGGCTATGGTATTTCCGGCGGCAGCGGCCACATCGCGCAAGAAGATCACTTCGATCACGCTGAAGTTTGAGGCGAATATACAGCCTGGTACAGACTACGGCGAGGAGGACATCGAGATCGAGGCCAGCGGAGATAAGTTTACGGTGGATGATTATACGGTGAAGAATGACGGATTTGGCTGGGAGTCGGACTCAGTGCCTAAGCTGGAGGTGACAATGACTGCGGCGGATGGGTATTATTTTACGGCTCTGCCCAAGGATAAGATCCGGTTAAAGGGCGCAGGCGCCACCTATGTCTCCGGTGTGAGGCAGGATTCCAGCAGAACACTGATTATGACTGTGACACTTGATTCTCTTCAGAAGTCTCTGGGGGAGTTGGAGAATGTGCAGCTGACTGCGGACGGGATTGCCAGCTGGAATAAGATGGAGACGGCGGGAAGCTATGAACTGAGGGTATACAGGGACGGCAAGGCAGTGGGAACGGCCATTAGTACCACGTCCACCAGTTATAGCTGTGCGGAGAAGATGACGAAGAGCGCCAATTATAATGTCAGGGTGCGTCCTATCAATAAGGCGGATTCTTCTATTATAGGTGAGTGGAAGGAGTCGGGGGTTCTGTATGTGGACAGTACCATGGCTGACTATTTCAGGGATAACCCTGTGGCAGATCCCGCGGGCGTAATACGGCCCGGGTCCTGGAAGCAGGCTGAGGATTCCAGCTGGTGGTATGACAACGGGGATGGAACGTATCCGAAGAACTGCTGGATGCAGATTGGGGAAAAGGAGTATTTCTTCGATGAGAAGGGACGGATGCAAACCGGATGGATTGAGTGGGATGGGAAGTGGTATTTCTGCTCGGAGAACGGTGAGAAGATGAAGAACTGTATGACTGTTGATAATTATTGGCTGGGAGAAGATGGGGCGATGATTCAGCAGGAGCCGGATAATCTGGCGGAATAAGGGAATGGATTAGAGACTGCCGTAGGTGGAAGCGCTTGGGGCAGTCTTTTTTTGATGCGGGACATGAGGAGGGGACTATTGGGGAGCTGATA
>URUZ01000040.1 GCA_900551225.1 uncultured Clostridium sp. | reverse complement strand
GTAATGATATAATTAATTGGTATTGGTTCCAAGAATTCAAAGGCGTTATATCAGAAAGGTGATGGCAGGACACATATGTATAATGAAAATAGAGGAACAGAGGCAGGCAGTAAGAAGGCCTGGAAGCTGGCTGCAGCCATAATGGGCATAACAGTGCTGTCAGGTATGCTGAGCGGGTGCGGGAGGGAAACACCCCGGGAAAAGATTGTCATTACCACTCTTTATACCAACGAGTTCAAGAATCTAGAGCAGCTGGTGGAAGATACCTACGCAAGTGAACAGATGCGCCGTCTGGAAAAGGGGATGGGGCCGGACCTGGTGATATACACACAGCCTTCAGACTATAATGTGAGACATTATATGCTGGATATCAGCGATACCGCAGCCAGCACCGCCTATGACGGCACAGTCATGAAGGCCATGAAACTGGATGGTAAGACGTATGTGATCCCGCTGCCCGGACAGTATGTGGCATATATTATTAATGAGACATTTTTTCAGGAAGCCGGTCTGCCGCTGCCTGCCAGCATCCAGGAGCTTGTAGAGTCCCTTGCTTTTCTGAAGGACCAGGGAATCGGCATCGGGGAGGACGGTTCTAATTTTGCAGTTTTCAGTGATTACAATGCGAATCTGGGGATGTTTTATGTAGGAAATATGATCCCGGATTTTCTGGGCACAGTGGACGGAGTACGGTGGATGGGAGAGTTTGAGGATAAAAAGAATACATTTACCGGAACCTGGGAACGGTCTTTTGACCTGATGGAGCAGCTGACGAGCGCAGGTCTGTTAGATCCGGCTGCCATAGGCCGGTCACGCAATACAATCCAATACCATAAGCGAATGGGCAACGGAACATTGGCGGCGGTATTTGGAGATACATCCCTGTTCTCCCAGTGTGTGAAGGAGAACAAGGCTGCCGCAGAGGAGGGCAGATCACCGGAGTTCTCCTATCGGATGCTCCCGCTTCTGAGCCAGGAGGGGAATGAGCCCTGGCTGCTCTTTTCGCCAACTGCTTATATAGGAATCAATGCCAATACCAGCACTGAAAAGCAGGAGGCCTGCAAACGGGTAATGGAATTGATTTCTTCCGATCAGGGGCAGGCTTCGTTAATCGCGGACCTTCAGATCGGATTTTCCTGCCTGAAAGGCTATGAGCAGGATGAGAGCTTTATTCCGCCGGGTCTAAAGACATATCTTGATTCAGGCTACGTATATAATTTACATTTTCCCGATAAGGTTGTGGAATATCTGGGCAGCAATGCCAGACAGGTGCTGGCGGGCAAGCTTACCGTGGAGGAGGCCCTGGCCTCTGTGGACCTGTACTATTATGAAGGCTCAGAATCAGTGGATTATGATTTGTCTGTCATCGGGATTGTGGAAAGGGATATGCTGCTGCAGAATTTAAATGTCCGCACAGAAGAGACGGAGATCGGGAATTTTCTGGCGGACAGCGTGGCGGTGGCTTCCGGTTCACCGGTTGCGGTGGTTAACTCAGGAGGTATACGGGGCAGCCTGTACCAGGGGGAGATCTACGGCGGGGATTTGGCCGCGGTGTGTCCCTATGATAATCTGATTGTAGTTTTAGAGATGAGAGGAAGTACCGTGTGGGAGATGCTGGAGAACGGGCTCTCCAACTGCACGGATGAATATCCCGCAGGACGCTTTCTGCAGGTATCGGGCCTGCGGTATACCTTTGACAGCAGCCGGCCGGCAGGCCAGCGGCTCAGTGAGGTTACGCTGGCGGACGGAAGCCCCATTGAGCGGGAACAGGCTTACCGGGTGGCAGTGAACGATTACATGGCGGGAAAGCAGGGCTATGCAGAGGGCAACGGTGATGATTATACAATGCTCAATTATTACAGCGATGAAACGCCAAAGGGAGATGTGGCCATGATTAAGGAAACAGGGCTGACATACCGCGACGCGCTTGCTGTCTATTTTCAGAAACAGCCGGGCAGTCCGGTGTCTGCAGAGCTGGATGGACGTATAAGAGATACTGCGGATACGCCATGACAGGAACTAGGAGGAGATACTGGGTGAGAAAAAGATATTTCGGACTGCGTACAAAGATTGCGGTTTCCTCCATACTGGGCATTCTGCTTGTTATTATTCTCAGCACCGTGGCCTGGTCGGCGTATAAAACAGAAACAGCGCGCACAGTTGCAAGAATCAGTGAGGTTTATCTAAAAGAAATGACCACACAGATGAACAGCCATTTTGCAACGAATATGGACAGTCAGTTTGCCCAGATTAAGACAATGGCTAATTCCATGTCACAGTTGGAGCTGGAGAGCAAAGAAAGCCTGGGGGGATTTCTGGACCGGATTCAGCGGGATAATGACTTCTCACATGTGGCCATCATCAGTGACCGGGGAATGGCCTATTCTCCGGACGGTGTAATTCCTGCTATTTCCAAGATAGCGGAACTGGATGATCTGCTGCAGGGAACAGATCACCTGATTTCTTCTAATGAGTCAATCTGGGGCAGTGATATGATACTCCTGGGAACATCCATTGACCCAAGACCGTTTGGGAACGAAAATCTTGTGGCCGCCATTATCGGTATTGACGCGGCCTCCATCGGGGATAAGCTGGGCATAAGCAGGGAGGGAATGGATTCCTATTCCAACATTATCATGCGTGATGGGGACTTTGTTATCAAAAGCAGTGAGGACAAAGTGATGAGCGGCTCCAATCTGTATACAATCCTGGAGAAAAATACTTTTTTCGATGAGGGATACAGCCTGAAAGAGTTAAGGGGAGACGTGTCACGCGGGGAGGAGGGGATGCTGTCCCTGAGCATTGGCGGCCAGCATGAATATATGTATTATGCCCCGATCTCAGGAACCGACTGGTACATGTTCACCAGCATGGCCTATGCCACAGTTAATTCCCAGGTGTCCATGCTCAGCCGCTTCATTGTGATCGTGGCGGCAGGGATTCTGGCTGTTATCCTGCTGATTATATGTATCTTTTTTATGCTGTACAGGAGCAGCGAACAGAGGCACCATGGACTCCTGCTGGCAGCCAAGGAAAAAGCGGAGGCGGCCAGCCAGGCGAAGGGGGACTTCCTGTCGCAGATGTCACATGAAATCCGTACACCGTTAAACGGTATCATCGGCATGACCGAGGTGGGGCAGAGGTATCTGGGCCAGCCGGACAAAATGAAGAACTGCCTGGACAAAATACGCCTCTCTTCACATCATCTTCTGGCTCTGATTAACGATATCCTGGATATGTCTAAAATCGAGAGCGGAAGGATTGAGCTTCATATGGAAGAGTTTGATTTAACCCAGCTGCTCAAGTCGCTGACCACGGTATTTTACATCCAGGCCAAAAACAAGGGGATTAACTATGACATTTATCTGGATGGGGAACTGGAGGAAAAACTGATCGGTGATTCCCTTCGTCTCAACCAGATTTTGACAAACCTTCTGTCCAATGCCATGAAATTCACGGAACCGGGCGGCCAGATGTTACTGCATGTGGACGGACTGAGAAAAGAAGAGGGACGGCTCTGGATTGGCTTTGAGGTCCGGGATACGGGCTGCGGGATTGCAGAGAAAAATATCGGCCGGATTTTTGAAGCCTTTACCCAGGAAAACTCGGGAATTGCCCGCAAATATGGCGGAACCGGCCTGGGGCTTCCCATCACCAAGCGATTCGTGGAAATGATGGGCGGAACCATCACTGTACATAGTCAGATAGGTAAAGGGAGCAGCTTCAGGGCGGAAATCCCATTTGATTATGAAGAAGGAAGCAACCGGATATCAGCATGCGGGGCCGGCCAGCGGGTGCTGGTGGTGAACCATGTGGGAGAGATACTGCCTTACTTGGCCCATGTACTGCGGTCTCAGGGCTTTTCTGTGGATGTGGCGGCCCGAAAGGAGCAGGCCATAAGCCTGGTGAAAGAGGCCGTACAGTCCGGAATGCCGTATTCCATGTGCTTGATCAGATGGAATTTCGCCCCAGATCTGAAGGCTGTGGCCGACCATATCCGTGAAGCTTCGGGAATGGAGCCGCCGGAATTCATTGTCACAGGTTATGACCAGGATGAAGTTGATGAGGCGGCCTGCGCCATAGGGGGCAGGGGCACCCTATGCCGTCCGGCATCCCGGGCGGATATTGGGCATATGCTGGAAAACGTTCAGTGTGATACGGAGATTGTACAGAATCAACAGGCCGCAGGGCCGCTGGAGGGGGTAAACATCCTTCTCGTGGAGGACAATCTCCTGAACCTGGAGATCGCCATGGAGCTGCTGGATGTGTCCGGGGCCAGGATCGATACTGCTGCTGACGGACAGGAGGCGGTATCCAGATTCTCTGCCTCCGGAGAGGGATATTATGATCTGATACTGATGGATGTACAGATGCCGGTGATGGATGGCTGCCAGGCAACCCGCACGATCCGCGCCCTTCCCCGTGGTGATGCCGGGGAGGTTCTGATCATCGCCATGACCGCTAATTCCTTTCAGGAGGATATCCAGGCATGTCTGGAATGCGGTATGGACGGACATATCGGCAAGCCCTTCATGCTGGAGGACATTTACCGCAGTTATGAGCAGGCGGTTGCCAGGGCAGGCAGTTCTCACGGCTCATGAACCAATATTGGAAGGCGGCTTTCGGGCAGCCTTCTTTTTTTATTATAATTACCGTGAAATGCGGACCTGTTTGTTGTATAATAAATGCTATGGCAGGTGATGGTATGAAGAATGATATAGTGATGTATGAGAAAATATACGGCATCATTAAAAATAAAATCCAGTGCGGCATCCTGGAGGGCGGTTCTAAACTTCCCTCCAGAGCCAATCTGTGCAAAGAGTTTAATACATCGGAGAAAACGGTGCGCCGGGTCTTAAAAATGCTGGAGCAGGATGGGCTTGTGGAAACTTCTAAACGGAAACGTTCTGTTGTGGCCATGAATCATGACCTGTGGCGCCAGGCTGCTCTGACATCGCTGAAAAAGGCGGATGCCATTGCAGCTGTCAATATGCTGAAATCGGGTGTCCTGCTTTGCTACCCCATTAACGGGAAAGGGATGGCCCTGTGCTCGGGTAAGGACTGGGATATTCCACAGGGAATTGCGGAGCGGATGGACCCTGATGAGCCCACGGAATTCTGGCGTCTGTCCAATCTGTTCTGGCGCTTTTTCATATCCAGGAATGGCAATGAACTGATTCTGCGGGCGGTGGACAGTCTGGGAATTTCAAGTCTGGATATACTGCCTGGCACCCGCGAAATCAGATGCCGGTATAAGGAGAATCTGAATGAACTGATTCGGACCATGAGGCGGGGCGGCAGCCCGGAGCATGTGCACTTTGACGACCTGTATATGCTTTACGGACTCTCATCCGAGGAGAAAGAGGGGGAAGTGATTTACTTCATCTCCGATGATTCGCCTCTGTGGGTGGGCACGGAGCATATAGAGCAGAAGCTGCGCGAGGGGCAGGAGCGTTATTCCAGTGTTTTCCTGGATATACTGGGGCTGATTGACCTCGGCTATTACAAGCTGGGAGACCGGCTTCCATCCCACAATGAACTGCAGAAAATCTACCGGGTCAGCATAGATACCACCATAAAGGCAATCCAGATGCTGCAGGAATGGGGAGCGGTGACCACAAAGAGAAGTCAGGGTATATTCGTGGCCATGGATTTAGAGGGACTAAAGAAAATACACATAGCGCCCGAACTGATTGCCAGCCATGTGAGGCGGTGGCTGGACTGTCTGGAACTAATCTCCCTGACTGTGGAAGGCGTGGCTTTCCATGGGGCCGGCCGTGCTTCCGGCGAGGAGGCAGCACGGCTGCGCGGAGAATTGGAGAAACTGTGGAACGATGCTTACCTGTACCAGGTGTCTCCCTATGTACTGCTGGATTTTATTGTAGATCATATTGAATATGATATGCTGCGGGCGGTTTATGACGTTATGCGTCAAAATTACCATATAGGCAGGAGCATTCCGAAGATGGTCAGACGGGAGAAGACGCCGGTCAGCCGGGATATTTATAATCAGTGCGTGGAGGCGGCAGATACCCTCATAGAAGGTGACGCACCGGCTTTTGCTAAAAAGGCGGCGGATATGTTCCATCTGGTCCACAGGCTGATTGTAGAAGAGTGCAAACGCCTTGGTTACTGGAAGGCGGCCATGGAGGTATATGATGGGGATGCCTTATGGAAATAAATCCGGGCAGGGATTTATGACATTGTAATATTGATTAATAAAAGCTGAGGTGGTATAATTAATGAAATTCGGACAAGGTACCAAGCAGTTCCGGCAGTTTGGCTTACCTGCTTAAAATTTATTATGGGGGAAATTATATGACTGAGGAAGATAGAATCAAAGAGGTTCTCTGCAGATTCGAAGACGGAGGTCTTGTCTCAAAGGACCCGGATATCATTCTGTCCTGCGTATCAGATACCATAGTGGGGATAGGGATCGGCGAACAGGGATTCGTAACTTCCAAAGATGATATTATAAGAGTATTCAGGGCTGGGATTAAAACAGAGGAGGAGGTCTCCCATTTTCTTGATTTCGGACGCATAGAGATCCGGCTGCTAAGGGAGGATACGGCCGTACTCTGCGCAGATGTGATCGTGACGGCAAAGTGCCGTGATAATGTGACCAAAAGCAGGTTTTCGCAGTCGCTTACGCTGATGAAGGAGGAGGGTGAATGGAAGATCTGCTGTCTCCATGCCTCAGCGCCAGTGGTCACAGAGGAAAATATAGAAGCGTACCCTCTGAAATTTGCGGAGAAAACACTGAAAAGCCTGAGGGAAAAAATTGGCGGAGAGGTGTATGCTGTGGAGGAACAATACCGCATGGCGGTGCTATCGGATACCATAGCGTTCTATATCATTAATTTCTCCAGGGACATTTATGAGAAATGTCAGCTGAACAGTGCAATATGTGCCTACGCGGAAGAAGGAAGTCGCTATGAGCAGTTTGCCAGAGACCATATTGCCCAGTACGTGGTGGCGGAGGACCAGGAGTTATATCAGGAATGTTTCTCTCTTAAAAACATTGAAAAAGCCTTTCAGGAGAATCAGCAGGAGGTCAAGTGCGAATACCGGATGCTGAATGGGCAGGAAGGCTCATTTATCTGGGTGGTGACGGTCATCCGCCTGATTACCGATATTGTTACCGGCGAAAAAAAAGGAGTCATGTACGTTAAAAATATAGACAGGTCAAAGCGTCAGCACATTGCCATGCAGGAGCAGGCGGAATATGACACTATGCTGAAGATTTTCAATAAAAACACATTTACTTCCCGCGTAAACAGTCTGTCGGGACAGGGCAACGGCGTTTTTATAATGTTGGATATTGATAATTTCAAAGTGATAAATGATACCTACGGCCATCCGTTTGGGGATGAGGTACTGATTAGGACAGCAGCCATATTACGAGATACTTTTTCAGGGAATTCAGTTATCGGAAGGCTGGGAGGAGATGAGTTTGGTATTTTCCTCCAGGAGGGCTGCAGCAGGGAACAGATAGAAAAATATATGAACGTATTGTATGAACGCATATCCGGCTTTAAGTTGGAGGAGGGCAGGAACAGTGAAGTCTCTTTCAGCATCGGCATAGCGTTCTCAAAAGGGAGATCTGAATTTGCAAATTTTTATCAGGAGGCAGATATAGCCCTTTACATATCAAAGCATGGCGGGAAGAATCAATATTCCTTTTTTGAAGAATGATACGGCTAAAACCTTAGAAAAGAATCTGTTTGAAAGAAGACAGGTTCTTTTTATTATGACAAGAAAGTGATTGAAAAATGGCGGTGGTTACGTTATATTATAATATTGAGACATTTATCTTAAGGAAATGAGGACAAAGGAATGTTTGAAAATATAGACTTTGATCAGATCGATATAAATCAGGAGCCGCCTGCAGATGAGCTGGGCAGGCAGTATTATTTCATTGCCAGGGCCAGGAAGTATATACAGGCGGAATGTGAGCGCCTTGGACGCCCGCTGACCTGCTGTATCAATACCTTCGGCTGCCAGATGAACGCCAGGGACTCTGAGAAGCTGATGGGAATCCTGGAAGCCATAGGCTATGAGGCTACGGAGAGCGAGGAGGCGGATTTCGTACTGTACAACACCTGCACTGTACGGGAGAATGCCAACCAGCGGGTGTATGGCCGGCTGGGGCAGCTGGGGGCTTACAAGAAAAAGAAGCCACATATGATGATCGCCCTCTGCGGCTGCATGATGCAGGAGCCGGAGGTGGTGGAGCGGATCAGGACAAGCTACAGGTTTGTGGATCTGGTGTTCGGCACCCACAACATTTTCAAGCTGGCGGAGCTGGTGAGCCAGTGCCTGGATGCCAGGAATGAGAAAAAGCATAAGACAGTGGTGGACATCTGGGAGGATACGGACCAGATCGTGGAAGATCTGCCGGTGGAGCGCAAATATCCCTTTAAGTCCGGGGTCAACATCATGTTCGGCTGCAACAATTTCTGCAGCTACTGCATCGTGCCCTATGTGAGGGGCAGGGAGCGCAGCAGACAGCCGGAGGAGATCGTAAAAGAGATTCGGAATCTGGTGGCGGACGGTGTCCGGGAGGTGATGCTCCTGGGGCAGAACGTGAATTCCTACGGGAAGAATCTGGAACATCCCATGACCTTTGCGCAGCTTCTTGAGCAGGTGGAGGCAGTGGAGGGCCTGGAGCGCATCCGCTTTATGACCTCCCACCCAAAGGACCTGTCGGAGGAGCTGATCCAGGTGATGGCGCGCTCCAGGAAGATCTGCCGCCATCTGCACCTTCCGCTGCAGTCCGGCAGCAGCCGTATATTGGAGAAGATGAACCGGCACTACACCAAAGAACAGTTTCTGACGCTGGCTGAGAAGATCAAGGCAGCGGTTCCCGGCATTTCCCTGACCACGGACATTATTGTGGGATTCCCGGGGGAGACGGAGGAGGACTTTGAGGAGACCATGGATGTGGTGCGCAGGGTGGAGTTTGACAGTGCATTTACCTTCATCTATTCCAAGCGCACGGGAACACCTGCGGCGTCCATGGACAACCAGATTCCTGAGGATGTGGTGAAACAGCGTTTTGACCGCCTTTTAAAGGAAGTGCAGAATATATCTGCCCGTGTCTGCGGGCGGGACGTAAATACCGTACAGCAGGTGCTGGTGGAGGAGGTCAACGACCACGCAGAGGGGCTGATGACAGGCCGCCTTTCCAACAACACGGTGGTGCATTTCCCGGGAGATCCGTCCATGATCGGACAGCTTTTAGATGTACATCTGGAGGAGAGCCGCGGATTTTATTACATGGCCCGTCCGGTATAACCGGCGCCACAGAACAACAGAGCAGGCAACCATAATCGAACAAAAGAAAAGAGGCATAAGTTTTGACACAGGCACAATTATCCCCGATGATGCAGCATTATATGGACACTAAGAAGCAGTACCCGGACTGTATTCTGTTCTATCGTCTGGGGGATTTTTATGAGATGTTTTTTGAGGACGCCCTGACTACGTCAAAGGAGCTTGAGATTACCTTAACGGGAAAGGAGTGCGGCCTGGAGGAGCGGGCGCCCATGTGCGGCGTTCCCTACCATGCGCTGGATACATACTTAAACAGACTGGTCCAGAAGGGCTACAAGGTGGCCATCGCGGAGCAGGTGGAGGACCCGAAGCAGGCCAAGGGCCTTGTAAAAAGGGAAGTTATCCGGGTGGTAACCCCCGGAACCATCACCAGCGCCCAGGCTCTGGACGAGACGAAGAACAACTACCTGATGGGCATCGTATGCACCGACGGCGGCTACGGCGTGTCCACGGCGGATATCAGCACAGGCGATTTCCTGGTGACAGAGGTGGACTCCGACCGGGAGCTGTTTGACGAGATTAATAAATTTTCACCCTCTGAGATAATCTGCAACAATGCATTCTATGTGTCCGGCGTGGATGTGGAAGAGCTTAAGAACCGTTATCAGGTGGCGGTATCAGCGCTGGACAGCCATTTCTTCGGGGAGGAATCCTGCCGGAAGGTATTGAAGGAGCATTTCCGGGTAGGATCTTTAAGTGGACTGGGGCTGGAGGACTACGGCACGGGCATCATTGCCGCAGGAGCGGTGATGCAGTACATGTACGAGACGCAGAAGAGCACCCTGGAACATATCACTGCCCTGAAGCCCTATTCCACCGGGCAGTTTATGATCATCGACACCTCCACAAGAAGGAATCTGGAATTGGTGGAGACTATGCGGGAGAAGCAGAAGAGGGGAACCCTTCTGTGGGTTTTGGACAAGACCAAGACCGCCATGGGAGCCAGGCTTCTGCGGGGGTATATCGAACAGCCGCTGATCCACAGGGAGGAGATACTGGCCCGTCAGGATGCGGTTGAGGAGGTGAATATGAACTACATTTCCGGGGAGGAAATAGGGGAGTATCTGAATCCGGTCGACGACCTGGAGCGGCTGATCGGCCGGATCAGCTACAAGACAGCCAACCCCAGGGACCTGATCTCATTCTGTAATTCCCTGGAAATGCTGCCCTATATCAAACGGCTTCTGGAAGAATTTGGAAGTCCCCTGCTGAAGGAACTGGCGGAGAACATGGACCCCCTGGAGGACCTGTTTGAGCTGATCCGTTCAGCCATTGTGGAGGACCCGCCCATCACACTCAGGGACGGCGAAATCATCAGGGACGGTTACAGCCCGGAGGCGGACAAGCTGCGCGCGGCCAAGACCGAGGGCAAGACGTGGCTGGCCCAGCTGGAGACCAGGGAGCGGGAGAAAACAGGCATCAAGAATCTGAAGGTCAAGTTCAACAAGGTGTTCGGCTACTATTTTGAGGTTACCAACTCCTTTAAATCCATGGTGCCGGATTATTTCATCCGCAAGCAGACCCTGACCAATGCCGAGCGCTATACTACCGATGAGCTAAAGCAGCTGGAGGAGATCGTCATGGGGGCTGAGGACAAGCTGGTATCCCTGGAATACGACCTGTTCTGTGAGGTTCGGGACCACATTGCCTCCCAGGTGGTGCGCATCCAAAAGACGGCCAAGTCCATAGCCGGCACAGATGTGTTCTGCTCCCTGTCCACCGTGGCTTCCCGCCGCAACTATGTGAAACCCTCCATCAATGATAAGGGCGTAATCTCCATTAAAAACGGCCGCCACCCTGTGGTGGAGCAGATGATGCGGGACGACCTGTTCGTGGCCAACGATACCTTCCTGGACAGCGGCAAGAACCGCCTGTCCGTGATCACAGGCCCCAACATGGCCGGTAAATCCACCTACATGCGCCAGGTGGCCCTGATTGTGCTCATGGCCCAGCTGGGCAGCTTTGTGCCTGCCCAGGAGGCGGATATCGGCATCTGCGACAGGATTTTCACCCGCGTGGGTGCATCCGACGACCTGGCCAGCGGCCAGAGCACCTTTATGGTGGAAATGACGGAGGTGGCTAATATTCTGCGCAACGCCACCCGCAACAGCCTGCTGGTGCTGGATGAAATCGGCCGCGGAACCAGTACCTTTGACGGCCTGTCCATTGCCTGGGCGGTGATTGAGCACATCAGCAGCCTCAGGCTGCTGGGAGCCAAGACGCTGTTCGCAACCCACTACCACGAGCTGACTGAGCTGGAGGGTACCATCGCGGGGGTGAAGAACTACTGCATCGCCGTGAAGGAGCAGGGGGATGATATCGTGTTCCTGCGCAAGATCGTCAGGGGCGGAGCGGATAAGAGCTACGGAATCCAGGTGGCCAAACTGGCGGGCGTGCCTGACACTGTGATTGCCAGGGCCAAGGAGATTGCCGCAGAGCTGAGTGACGCGGATATCACGGCCAGGGCCAAGGAGATCGCGGAAGTCAGCTCCAACATCAACCAGAGAAAGGCCGTCCCCAAGCCGGACGAGGTGGACTTACAGCAGCTCTCCTTCTTTGACACGGTAAAGGACGATGACATTATCAAGGAGCTGGATGAGCTGGAGATCAACACCATGTCCCCCATGGATGCGCTGAACACGCTGTACCGCCTGCAGACCAAGCTGAAAAACAGGTGGAAAGATAATGTGTGAACCGATTAATGAGACAGGAGTTTAAAATGAATTTTCATATATTGACACTTTTTCCCGAGATGATTATGAACGGGCTGAGCACCAGCATCACCGGCCGTGCCATGGAGAAGGGGATTATATCTGCCAATGCCATCAATATCCGGGATTTTTCCAAAGATAAGCACCGCCATGTGGACGATGCGCCCTACGGCGGCGGGGCCGGGATGGTGATGCAGCCGGAGCCCATCTGCGATGCATATGAGGACCTGTGCAGCCGCCTCGGGAGAAAGCCCCGTGTGATCTACATGACGCCCCAGGGCCGCGTGTTCAACCAGCAGATTGCCCAGGAGCTGGCCCAGGAGGAGGAGCTGGTGTTCCTCTGCGGCCACTATGAGGGGATCGATGAGCGGGCGCTGGAGCTGGTGTGCACGGATTATCTGTCCATCGGCGACTATGTGCTCACCGGGGGGGAACTTCCGGCCATGGTGATGATCGACTGCATCTCCCGCCTTGTGCCCGGCGTCCTGGGCAGCGAGGTGTCCGCCGAGGTGGAGTCCTTCCACGATAACCTGCTGGAATACCCCCAGTATACCCGGCCGGAGGTGTTCAGGGATTTGACGGTGCCGGAGGTTCTGCTCAGCGGACATCACAAGAATATTGAGAAATGGCGGAGGGAGCAGTCCATCAGACGGACCCTGGAACGCCGTCCTGATCTGCTAGAGGATGCGGTTCTGTCCAAGAAGGAAAAGCAGTATCTGGATGAGCTGCTGCGGCAGCTTACGGCCGAGGAAGGCCGGCCGGATTCAGAAGATAGCCATTGACAGGCAGCGGGGAATGTTGTAGAATCGTGAACTAAGTGAGAACTACCGGGAGACCGGAATCTAATATGAGCTGAAGCTAGAATACACAGGAGTTAATAGTATAATGGACTTGTCCAGTGACACAGTAGGCATACGATTGTTTGTAATTTTGATACTTTTAATGTTGTCCGCATTTTTTTCATCATCAGAGACGGCGCTGACCACGGTCAACAAGATCCGCATCCGCAACCTGGCGGAGTCGGGCGATAAGCACGCCGGCTATGTGATGAAGCTGGGAGAAAACCAGGCCAGGATGTTGAGCGCCATACTAATCGGCAACAACGTGGTAAACCTTTCGGCCTCCTCCATGGTGACCGTTCTGGTGACAGAGGTGTTCGGCAGCCGGATGGCAGGCGCGGCAACAGGCCTGCTGACACTGCTGATCCTGATCTTCGGCGAGATCACACCCAAGACCGTGGCCACCCTGGAGGCGGAGAAAAATGCCCTGCGCTGCGCCCACATTATCTATGTGCTGATGGTGATCCTGACGCCCGTTATTATTCTGGTCAACTGGATGTCCCTGGGTGTGCTGAAGCTGCTGCACGTGGACCCCAACAAACGGATTGACGACATGACGGAGGACGAATTCCGCACCATCGTAGAGGTGGGCCATGAGAAGGGCGTCATCGAGTCTGAAGAAAAAGAGATGATCAACAACGTGTTCGATCTGGACGACAGCGTAGCCAAGGACATTATGGTGCCCAGAATAGACATGATTTTTGTGGATGTCAACGCGTCCTACAGTGAGCTGATCGAAATCTTCCGGCAGGAACACTATACCCGCCTGCCCGTGTATGAGGAGACCACTGACAATGTGATCGGCCTGATCAATATCAAAGATCTGCTGCTGGTGGAGGACAGGGAACATTTCTCAGTCCGCCACAATCTGCGCCAGCCCATTTACACCTATGAGTCCAAAAAAGTGTCGGATCTCATGGTGGAGATGCGCAAGACCTCCAACAACATTGTGATCGTGCTGGACGAGTACGGTGCTACGGCCGGGCTTGTGACTCTGGAGGACATTCTGGAGGAGATCGTGGGAGACATCCGGGATGAGTACGATGAGGATGAGGAGGACGAGCTGGTGATGATCGCTCCGGGAGAATACCTGGTGGCAGGCGCCATGAACCTGGATGATTTAAATGACAAGCTGGATCTGGAACTGACCTCAGAGGACTATGACTCCGTGGGCGGCCTGATGATCGACCGTCTGGAACACCTGCCGTCCCAGGGCGAGGAGGTGGACTGCGGCGGAGTCCGCCTGGTGGTGGAATCTGTGGACCGCAACAGGATCGACCGGGTCCACATCTACCTTCCTGTTGAAAAACCCGCTGAAAATCCGGAATAAACCCTTGCTTTTTAAGACAAGATATGGTAGAATCAATCGTTGTGACTAAGAAAGAGATGGTCCTCTGTTACAGAATATGCAGTGCATTCAATTATAGATGCTGCCCGATGTATTAAGAACATCCAATAAATGAAGGAGGTTCACACATGAACGACATTATCAAGAATATTGAAGCGGCTCAGATGAAAGAGACCGTACCCAGCTTCCACGTTGGCGATACCGTTAAGGTATACAACAAGATCAAAGAGGGAAACCGCGAGAGAATCCAGATCTTTGAGGGAACTGTAATTAAGAGACAGAACGGCAGCAACAGAGAGACCTTTACCGTGAGAAAGAACTCCAATGGTATCGGCGTAGAAAAGACCTGGCCTTTACACAGCCCATCTGTTGACAACATTGAAGTTGTCCGCAAGGGTAAAGTAAGACGTGCAAAACTGTACTACTTAAGAGACAGAGTTGGTAAGGCTGCCAAGGTAAAAGAGTTAGTTAGATAAGAGAGCGTTACAAAGGGGACAATGTAAATTGTCCCCCTTTTTATAAAGACAGACAGTCACCGCAGACAACAGATTTTGATCGGGGTGGTTTCATGGAATATAATATAAATGAAGAGACGGCCTGGCTGCGCCGCGGTGTCCACTGGATTGTAAATGTTGTGCTGGTGGTGGCGCTGGCCTGGTTTCTGGTCTATAGCTTTGGGGTCCAGGTGCGGGTGTCCGGCAACTCCATGCAGCCGCTGCTGGATGCGGACGATGTGGTGCTTGTGAACCGCCTGTGCTATGACCTGGGCAGGCCGGACCGCTTTGACGTGGTGGTGTTTGAGCGGGAGGACAATAAGAAGAATGTAAAGCGCGTGATCGGCCTGCCGGGAGAGACGGTGCAGATCAAAGGCGGTCTGGTGTACATTGACGACCAGCTTTTGGCAGCCCAGGATGGGCTGGAGCAGGTATCTCTGGCCGGGATGGCGGACAACCCTATCCGGCTGGGCGAGGATGAATACTTTTTGCTGGGAGACAACAGGGACAGTAGCGAGGACAGCCGTTTCGCTAATATCGGCAACGTTAAAAAGGAACAGATTCAGGGCAAGGTATGGTTTCGCATCCTTCCGCTGCTGAAGCTGGATCTGATCCGTTCCAATTAGTTTGTTTAGTAGACAGGAGAATCTATGAATATACAGTGGTACCCAGGACATATGACCAAGGCCAAGCGGGCCATGAAGGAGGACATCAAGCTCATTGATCTGGTGATCGAGCTGGTGGACGCCAGAGTGCCCTTTTCCAGCCGGAATCCGGATATTGACCAGCTGGGAGCCGGCAAGGCCCGGCTTGTGCTTCTGAACAAGTCCGACCTGGCCGATGAGAGCCTGAACCGGCGCTGGGCCCAGTGGTTTGAAGCCCAGGGCATGTATGTGGTGAAGATCGACGCCAGAAACAAGGGCACCTTAAAACAGATCCAGGCAGTGGTCCAGGAAGCCTGCAAAGAGAAGATTGAGCGGGACAGGCGGCGGGGTATCTTAAACCGTCCCATCCGCGCCATGGTGGTGGGAATTCCCAATGTGGGGAAATCCACCTTCATCAACTCCTTTGCCGGGAAGGCCTGTGCAAAGACCGGCAACAAGCCGGGCGTGACCAAGGGGAACCAGTGGATCAGGCTGAACAAGTCCCTGGAGCTGCTGGACACCCCGGGAATCCTGTGGCCCCGGTTCGACGACCAGCAGGTGGGGGTTAAGCTGGCGCTGATCGGGTCCATCAACGATGAGATTCTGGACAAGGATGAACTGGCCATGGGGCTGATCCGCTTCATGAATTCCAATTATCCCCAGGTGCTGAGAGAACGGTATCAGCTGGGGGATGGTGAGGAAGCTGCGGGCGCGGAGGAGATACTGGCACAGGTGGCCAGAATCCGCTCCTGTCTGGTCAAAGGCGGGGAGCTGGATCTGGGCAAGGCAGCCAGGCTGCTGCTGGATGATTTCCGCAGCGGCCGCCTGGGACGTGTCACTCTGGAACAGCCGGAGGAATTCCGGGAAAAGGGGAAGAAGGATACCAATGGGAAGAACGCTTAGCGGCGAAAGGCTGGAGAAAGAACTGGCCCGCCTGGAGCTGATGAAGGAATATGAGAACACTTACGCGGCCTGCACCAGCATCTGCGGCATCGATGAGGCGGGCAGGGGGCCTCTGGCAGGCCCTGTGGCCGCCGGAGCCGTGATTCTGCCGGCAGACTGCACAATTTTATATCTGAATGACTCCAAGAAGCTCTCTGAGAAGCGCAGGGAGGAACTGTTCGTGGAGATCAAGGAAAAGGCCGTGTCCTGGTCCGTGGGAATTGTGGGGCCGGACCGGATCGATGAGATCAACATTTTACAGGCCACCTACGAGGCCATGCGCCAGGCGGTCGCGGGCCTGAAGGTGCAGCCGGACCTTCTGCTCAACGATGCGGTGGAGATACCGGGAATTGAGATCATGCAGGTGCCCATTATCAAGGGGGATGCCAAGAGCGTGTCCATCGCCGCGGCCAGCGTCCTGGCCAAGGTGACCAGGGACCACATGATGGCCCAGTATGAGGAGCTGTTCCCCGGATACGGCTTTGCCAGGCATAAGGGCTATGGGACGGCCATGCACATCCAGGCCATACGGGAGCTGGGTCCATGCCCGATTCACCGCCGCAGCTTTATCAAGAACTTTGTGCAGCAGGATTAAGCGGAGTACATAGAATGGTTAATAAACGGGAGACGGGCAGCCGCTATGAAACATTAGCAGCTGCTTATTTGACTAAAGCGGGTTATGTGATACTGGAGAAGAATTTCCGGGGCAGACAGGGGGAGATTGACCTGATTGCCAGGGACGGGAGCTATCTGGTATTCATAGAAGTAAAGTACAGGGCGGGCTGCGCCATGGGGGGACCGCTGGAGGCAGTGGGTCCCAGGAAGCAGCAGCGCATCCGCAGGACAGCGGACTGGTACCTGTACAGCCGCGGACTGCCCACGGACACCCCCTGCCGCTTTGACGTGGTGGGAATAGCCGGAGAGCAGATCAGTCTGGTAAAGAATGCCTTTTAAAATCAAAAATGAGGGAGGAACCTATGGATATTCAATGGAAGGTTAAAAACAGTGAACCGGTATTTACAGCCAGGGAGAAGGACGGGGTTCCCTTCCTGTCGTTTCAGGCCCTGGAGAACTTAGGGGTGGTGAAAAACGGATTTTCCACCCGTCTGGGCGGCGCCAGCCAGGGGAAGTTCGCCACCATGAATTTCTCCTACAGCAGGGGAGACAACCCGGACCATGTGCTGGAGAATTTCACCAGGATGGCAGGAGCCCTGGGGGTGGAGCGGGACAGTATGGTGGTCTCTTATCAGACCCACACCACCAATGTCCGCCTGGTGACTGAGGAGGACAAGGGAAAGGGCGTGATCCGGGACCGGGATTACCGGGATGTGGACGGTATGATCACCAATGTGCCGGGGATTACCCTGGTTACATTTTATGCGGACTGTGTCCCGATCTACCTGGTAGACCCGGTGAAACGCGCCATCGGGCTCAGCCACTCCGGCTGGAGGGGCACGGTGAACAGAATGGCCCAGGTGACGGTGGAGAAGATGAAGGAAGCCTTTGGCACCAACCCAGGGGATCTGGTGGCCTGCATTGGCCCCAGCATCTGCATGGACTGTTTTGAGGTGGGTGAGGAGGTTGTGGAGGCATTTAAAGGAGCCTTCGACCGGTCTCATCACGGACAGCTGTTTACGCCGGGAATCCGCCCAGGCAAATACCAGCTGGATCTGTGGCTGGCCAACCGTCTGATTCTGATGGACGCAGGGGTGCCTGCTGAGCAGATCCACACCACCAACATCTGCACCAAGTGCAATTGCGATTACCTGTTTTCCCACCGGACGGTGGGGGAGGAGCGGGGGAACCTGGCGGCGTTTCTTGGTCTGGAGTAAGAATAATCTGGGCACAATTAAAACGGACATCCGGCAATTTGCGGCTGGATGTCCGTTTTGTGGTGTCTGGCTTTGTTATACCATTGTTATACCAGTTTCTGGAAATACTCGTATCCGCCCGCCTGGTATTTCTGCACCAGTTTCTGGAGCTTCTCCGTGGGGGACAGGGTGGCGCTGATGGAACGGTCATGGTTCAGGGAGTTGATGACAGCGGCAATGTATTTGCTCATGTCGGCTTCCAGATACCAGCTGCGGTCAAACAGCTCGGCAGGCCTGTAGTTTAAGTTGGTGGTAATCACGTAATCCAGGTAGCCCTTGGCGTGGAACTCGTCGAACTTGTCCAGGCCGTTGGTGAACAGGCCACAGGTACAGCAGACAATTACCTTCTCCGCCTTGCGCTCCTTCAGCTCCTTGGCAGTGTCCAGCATACTCTCGCCGGAGGAGATCATGTCGTCTATGATCAGCACGGTCTTGCCCTCCACAGAGGCGCCCAGGAACTCGTGGGCCACAATGGGGTTGCGCCCGCCGATCACCTGTGAGTAGTCACGGCGCTTGTAGAACATGCCCATGTCAACGCCCAGGTTGTTGGCCAGGTATACGGCGCGGTTCATGGCACCCTCGTCCGGGCTGATGACCATCAGGTGGTCCTGGTCGATCCTGATGTGGGGATCATGGGAGAACAGGGCCTTCACAAACTGGTAGGTGGGCATAAAGTTGTCAAATCCAATGAGAGGGATCGCATTCTGTACCCTGGGGTCATGGGCATCAAAGGTGATGATGTTGCTGACGCCAATCTGCGCCAGCTCCTCAAGGGCCATGGCGCAGTCCAGGGATTCCCTCTTGCTGCGCTTGTGCTGGCGGCTCTCATAAAGGAAGGGCATCACCACATTGACGCGGTGGGCGGTGGATACGCTGGCCCCGATTATGCGCTTTAAATCCTGGTAGTGGTCGTCCGGAGACATGTGGTTGGTGTAACCGCTGACCGTGTACGGGATGCTGTAGTTCATCACGTCCACCATAACGAAGACGTCGGTGCCGCGGACAGATTCGTTGATGACAGCCTTGGCCTCGCCTGTGCCGAACCGCGGACAGCTGCATTTTAACAGATAGGAGTCCACATCGTATCCGCGGTAGTGAAGATCCTCCTTGCGGCGCGTCAGTTCCTCTATGTCGTTTCTGCGGAAACGGACAAGGTGGTCATCGACCATGGTAGCCAGATCCCTGCAGCTTTCAAGCGCAGCGATCTTCAGGGGTGCCACCGGAAGAGAATCTTGGAAAAAAAAGTTGTTTGCCATGAGAGCATGCTCCTTTATGATGAATAGTAAGATCAATGTGTTGGGACAAATTCCATAATCACATATGATTTATACCATCTATTAACAATTGGAGTCAAGTAGTTGGAATAATTTTGTCAAAAAAAACAAAAGCTTTCTTTAGCTAAATCGGGCATTTACAAAAAACATGGATGTTGGTATGATATAAGTTACGAAAGTAAACAGTAATAGATACAGAAAGGTTTTATTATGACTGGAAGAAAACAGGAAGGCCACCGCATCTCACAGGTAGACCAGGATTCCATAGCCCAGGAGCTGGAGCTGGAGCCGGGTGATCTGGTGCTTCAGATTAACGGAAATGATGTGGAGGACATCTTTGATTACGAATATTATGTAGGCAGCCCATCCATGACCATGCTGGTGCGCAAGCAGGACGGCGAGGAGTGGGAGCTGGAGATAGAG
>URUZ01000039.1 GCA_900551225.1 uncultured Clostridium sp. | reverse complement strand
CTATATAATTTAATGTTTAAACTATAGACAAAACATTTGGTCTTTCGATATAATAGGGGATATAAGAAAAGAGAACTTGCCAAAGAGGTAACACATTCCATGAAAAATGAAAAAGATATAAAAGATAACCGGTCCCTGCTGTCTGAAGAAGCATTTCACCGGATGACTGAACACACCAACCAGGTCTATAAATTTGTAAAGCTGTACAATGACTACGCCAAAAACGCCAGGGATTACGGCACCGGAGAGCGGGTGAACATGCAGGCCGTGCATATCATGTCCGACATAGAAGAACATCCCGGGGTAACTGTGACCGAGCTGGCAGAAAACTGGTACAGGACAAAAGGTTCTATCTCCCAGGTGATTAAGCAGCTGGACGAGCAGGGCTACATTATTAAGAAAAAAGAGGATAACAACAATAAGAACATCCACCTCTACCCCACGGACCGCGGGGTAGAACTGAGCCTTGCCCATAAGCTCTATGACGCCAAGAATCTGAAACAGACTCTGGACTATTTCGGCCAGTATTGCACTGATGAGGAGCTGGCGGCATTTTACAAGGTGCTTGGGTACTATACGGATCTGTTGCGGTGAGTTAAGAAGTCTGGTCAGTGTCCAGGCTGAGGCGGTTTGCACGCTTAGTCTGCCGTCCACACCTCCACCATATCCTCAATCAGCAGCAGCCCCAGCGGCCCCAGTATGAACCCAAAGAAGCCGAACAGCTGCAGGCCGACGTACACTGCGGCCAGGGTTTCCAGGGGGGACAGGCCTACCTGGTTGGACATCAGCCGTGTCTCCAGCACCTGGCGCAGGAAATAGCAGATCAGGTACAGGACCAGCAGGGTCAGCGCCCTGCCCCAGTTGCCGGTAAACATGCAGAATATGCTCCACGGGATCAGCGCTGTTCCCGTGCCGAAGATGGGCAGCGCATCCAGAATTCCGATCCCAATACCCGCCATAATATAATAGGGATTTCCGATCACCAGCATTCCGAGAATACACAGCATAGTGATCAGAGTCAGAATGATGCCCTGGGTCTTAAACCAGGCTTTTCCTGTCTGCAGAATCCGCTTGCTGATCAGTGCAAACTCCCGCCGGAAAGCCGATTCATCCCTGCGCTGGCGCAGATCGTCCATCTCCTGAAGGGACAGCACCACCGCCAGGAACAGCACCACGCCCACCACAGTCGCCTCCACTCCCAGGCGGATCACTGCCATGGAATTGGTCATCAGCGCCGGGCCCGCAGCCTGTTTGCCCGTGCTGATCAGATTGGACAGCATCTCGCCGACCACATCGGCCACCCTGCCTTCCTGGATGCCGAAGGTCTCCTCCATGGCCCGGCAGCTGCCGGTGAGCCACCGGTCAAACTGTTCCAGCCAGATGGGAAGCTGGACAGCCAGCATTTTCACCTCCTGGCAGAGCTTTGCAAAGCCCATATAGATTCCTGCGCCCAATATGGTGATCAGAATCAGGAATTCTGCTCCCCCCACCACTCCGATGGGGACACGGCGCACCTTGCCCTTCACCCGCAGCTTCAGGCGGTAGGACAGAAAACGGGCCGACGGCCGCAGCATCAGTGCAAATATATAACCGATAAAAAAAGGAGCCACGAGGGGCAGCAGGTATTTCAGTCCCGCATACACGACTCCCGTGGTTCCTGTTATGATTAAAACTTTCTTCAGTTTCTTACCTGGCTTTTCCATGGACTCACCTGTTTTTTGATTTGTACTTCATTTGTACTCTCTTAGTATGAGCCCCGGATTCAAAATTATACTTTGCAAAAATTGCCACAATTACGCTTCGCCCAGATAGGCGAGCACTGCCCTAATGCAGCCGTCCACACCCACCAGTCCGCTCTCCACACACAGGTGATAGTTCTGGGCACGTCCCCACTGGGCGCCTGTATAATACTGGTAATAGTCCTTGCGCTTGCGGTCCACCTCCCGGATGCGCTTCTCCATCTCAGACTCGTCCCCATCCGGCTCCAGGGTCAGCATCCGGCTCACCCGCTCCTTCATCTTGGCGTATATGAACAGATTCACGCTGTCTGTCAAAATCCGGTCCGCACACCGCCCCACGATCACACAGGGGCCCTGGTCTGCCAGACGGCGGATAATGTTGGACTGGGCCACGAATATCTGATCTGACATGGGAACCTTGTACACCGCTGAAAACGGATCGTAGAATTCACGGTCCAACGGATCATGCATGTCCGGCAATTTCTCATCATAGTGCAGAAATGCAGACTCCGCCATATCCGAGTGATCCGCCGCCATGGATATCAATTCCTTATCATAGAAAGGAATCCCAAAATGTTCCGCCAGGCGAACTCCCAACTCCCGGCCTCCGCTGCCGAATTCACGGCTGACTGTTATCACTTTATCCATAACACACCTCCATCTCCCTGCTTTTGTAAGTAACTCCCAGTAGTATACCATAAAAAGGGGGGGAATCCTAGTGTGTGTTTGAAAAACCCCCTACTTTTGGCGGCGTTTTAAATCACCTGTGGCCGGATTGTCGATCACCTGGCCGTCCGCATTGAAGCGGGACCCGTGGCACGGGCAGTCCCAGGTGTGCTCCGCCGCGTTCCATTTCAGCGCACATCCCAGATGGGGACAGCGGGGGCTGGATACGGTCAGAAGGTTCAATGTGGCTTCCACCGCGTTCACAGCCAGCTGTGGCCTGAGCATGCTTCTGGAGGGCGAAAAAAGGGCGGCGTAGGGATTATCCTTACCGGTCACAAGGTCGGTCAGCACCATGGCAGAGACCATGGATGAGGTCATGCCCCATTTGTTAAACCCGGTGGCCACATATAAATCCGGCGTGCTGCCGGAGTATCTCCCTATATAAGGCACCTCATCCAGCGTCATGCAGTCCTGGGCAGCCCACCTGTAACGCTGGACGGCGTCAGGGTAATACCTGGCCGCAAACTCATTGAGTTCTTTCCAGTTTCCCCCTTTTTTCCCCGTGCGGTGATCTCCGCCGCCAATCAGCAGCAGGCCGTTGTAATTTCTGAAAGACATCCCCTTCTGGGCCTCGTCCACATACATGCCCTCTACATCCGGCGCATTTTCCAGGGCTATCACATAGGAACGGTGCTGGTACATCTTCAGGAAATAGCTTCCATGCTTGTTGATGAATGGGAAATGTGTTGCAACGATCACCTTGTCTGCCGTGATGGTTCCGCTGTCTGTGCGGGCCTGGCAGCCCACCATCTCCCTCACCATTGTGTGCTCGTATATATTCAGGTTTTGGGCAATGGCGCTGAGGAATTTCAGTGGGTTAAACTGGGCCTGGTCCGCGAATTTGACGGCACCGGCCACAGGGAAGGGGAGGGGAAGCTGCCGGGCAAGCTCCGCGGCAAACTTCAGTTCCTTCAGAGCAGCCAGCTCATCGCCGATTACCTGGGGATCATCCAGGGAATATACAAAGGCAGGCTTGTTCTCGAAATCACAGTCAATTCCCTGGCACAGCTCCCTGAATTTATCCACTGCCTTCTGGTTGGCCTGCAGGTACATAGCCGCTTTCTGGGTCCCAAAGCGTTTGATAAGCTTACTGTAGATCAATCCATGCTGGGAGGTGATCTTAGCGGTAGTATCCTTGGTGATCCCGCTGCAGATCCGGTCGGCCTCAACCAGTACATAGTCCACGCCTGCCTGCTTCAGCATATAGGCGCACAGAATTCCCGCAATACCGCCTCCGATGATGAGCACCTCTGTATTTATATCTGTTTTTAACCGTTTAAAATCAGGCGGTGCGGAGGAAGCGCTCCACACTGATTTTTGTCTGTCACTGCCTGTTCCATTCATTTTCCACTGACCTCCCTGTATAATTGATGGGGTTAGTATGTCCATTTGTTTCTGCGCTGATTCCCACGAAGTCTACGGAGCGTTTATTGCAATTATTTTAATAGGCAGATATGATTAGAATTGGAGGTGAAGAAGATGAATTTTCAGCCAATCGATATGCAGACCTGGCCCATGGCACAGGCTTTTCATTACTACACACAGATGGCGCCGACCAGTTATACGGTCAATGTTAATATGGATGTTACAATTCTTAGAAAAAAGTTGAAAGCAGAAGGTTTTAAGTTTTTCCCGGCATATCTTTATTTAGTGTCTAAAGCGATCTCAAAACAGCCGGAATTACGGGTTGCCGTGAAAGACGGTGTTTTGGGGCATTGGGATTGTTTAACTCCGGCCTATCCCCAATTTCATGAGGACGATAAGACGACTTCCCTGTTGTGGACGGAGTACAAGGATGATTTTGCAGAATTTTATAAGCTATATCTAACAGATACAGAACAGCATGGACAAAGTCATGGCATACTTTCCTCCAAAGGACTGCCGCCTGCAAATACCTATATTATATCTTGTATTCCGTGGTTTACATTTAACAGCTTTTCACTTCACAACCATGGCATAAAAGATTATTATGTGCCAAGTTTTGAAGCCGGAGGCTTTACAGAGGCAGGCAGCGGAAAAATCATCATGCCATTATCCGTTACGGTTCACCACGCCACAACAGACGGCTATCATCTGAAAATATTTTTCGAGGAATTACAGCGGACAATGGATTCCCCAAAAGAATGGCTATAAACTGAATCCGCTATTGTGACAGGACTTAATCACCACCCTCTGAACACGCCAATGTTATACAAGGGTGGTTTTTCTATGCCCATTTCTTGGACTTACAGAAAAACGCTACTTACGATTATTGAAAATAAAGGTAAGCAATGCAATGATTAACAGTCCAAACGCCATAAGGTCTTGAAAACTGTAATTTACATTAGCATTTGTCATTGTTTTCGCTTGCCAGAACATGCCGCGTCATGTAGAATAATACTGCTGAAATAAAAAATGGGTATATTTCTACATTTTAAGAAATAGAAATCACCTTCTACCCTTATAAAATAAAGGAGTCTTATCATGAGTATACTAAACGTAGAACACCTCAGCCACGGCTTCGGGGACCGGGCCATTTTCCAGGACGTGTCCTTCCGCCTGCTGAAGGGTGAGCACATCGGACTGGTGGGCGCCAACGGCGAGGGCAAATCCACCTTTATGAATATCATTACCGGGAAACTGATGCCTGATGAGGGCAAGGTGGAATGGGCTAAGCATGTGCGCGTGGGCTATCTGGACCAGCACACGGTCCTGGAGAAGGGCATGACCATCCGGGACGTGTTAAAGAGCGCTTTCGCCTTCCTGTTTGAGATGGAGGAGCAGATGAACCAGATCTGCGACCATATGGGTGAGGCGGGCGAGGAAGAGATGAACGCCATGATGGAGGAACTGGGCACCATCCAGGACCTGCTGATGGCCCACGACTTCTACGTGATCGATTCCAAGGTGGAGGAGGTGGGCAGAGCCCTGGGGCTGAATGAGATCGGACTGGACAAGGATGTAACCGACTTAAGCGGCGGCCAGAGGACCAAGGTGCTTCTGGGCAAACTGCTGCTGGAGAAGCCGGACATCCTGCTGCTGGACGAGCCGACCAACTACCTGGATGTGCAGCACATTGAGTGGCTGAAACGCTATCTCCAGGAGTATGAGAACGCATTCATCCTGATCTCCCATGACATTCCCTTCCTCAACAGCGTCATCAACCTGATCTACCACATGGAGAGCCAGCGCCTGGACCGGTATGTGGGGGATTACGACAAGTTCCGGGAGGTCTATGAGGTGAAGAAGTCCCAGCTGGAGGCCGCCTACAAGCGCCAGCAGCAGGAGATCGCAGAGCTGGAGGACTTCGTGGCCCGCAACAAGGCCAGGGTCTCCACCAGGAACATGGCCATGTCCCGCCAGAAGAAGCTGGACAAGATGGATGTGATCGAGCTGGCCAGGGAAAAGCCCAAGCCGGAGTTTAATTTCCTCACAGCCCGCGCCCCGGGCAAATACATTTTCCAGACCAGTGATCTGGTAATCGGCTATGATGAGCCGCTGTCCAGACCCCTGAACCTGTCCATGATGCGCGGAGAGAAGGTCGTGCTGTCCGGCGCCAACGGCATCGGCAAGACCACCCTGTTAAAGAGCATTCTGGGCCTGATCCCATCCTTAAGCGGCAGCGTGGAGCTGGGTGATTACCTGTCCATCGGCTACTTTGAGCAGGAGATCGCCCCCGGCAACACCACCACCTGCATCGAGGAGATCTGGAAGGAGTTCCCGGCCTACACCCAGTACCAGGTCCGCTCCGCGCTGGCCAAATGCGGCCTGACCACAGACCACATCGAAAGCCAGGTCCGTGTCTTAAGCGGCGGCGAACAGGCCAAGGTGCGCCTGTGCAAGCTGATCAACCGCGAGACCAACGTACTTCTGCTGGACGAGCCTACCAACCATCTAGACGCGGATGCCAAGAACGAGCTGAAGCGCGCACTGAAGGAATACAAGGGCAGCATCCTTCTGATCTGCCATGAACCGGAATTCTACAGCGGCCTGGCAACCACGGTGTGGGACTGCAGGGAGTGGGCGCTGAGACTGTCTTAACCAGTATAAGGCCGGCGGCAGCTCCCTCATATGATAATTTCACCCCATATAACAATCCAAAAGACGGCCCTGCAATAGCAGGAGCCGCCTTTTTCACTATTTCGAAAAGTGCAATACAATATTAACAGAAAGGAAAGAATTTAGATAACAAAAGGTGGTATGATAAACAGTGAACCGCACGCTGAGCCAGAGTGTGCCTCGCACGAGAGCGTGTAAAATATGACCTTTCCCAAAGGAGAATCCATGAAAGAACACAGCAATCCCTCCGACACTCCCCACCCTGATCTGAAAAAAGAGATCTTCGAGTGGATCAAAATCATTGTGGCAGCGGCAGCCATTGCCCTGTTTTTAAACACCTGTATCATCGCCAACAGCCGGGTTCCCTCCCCCTCCATGGAGAATACCATTATGACTAAGGACCGCATCCTGGGTTCCAGACTGGCCTACCGCATGGGAGGGCAGCCCCAGCGGGGAGACATTGTTATCTTTCACCACAAGACAGAGCCCGGGAAGGATGAGACACGGCTGGTGAAACGGATCATCGGGCTGCCGGGAGAGACTGTAGACATCCGCGGGAACCAGATATACATCAACCAGTCTGAAGAGCCCCTGGATGAGCCCTATCTGGCCGAACCCATGGTCACCGATGACCGCACTTTTCAGGTGCCTGAAGGCTGCTATCTGATGCTGGGAGACAACCGGAACCTCTCTATGGATGCCAGAAGCTGGAGCGATCCCTATGTGCCCAAGGCTGACATTTCCGCAAAAGTGTTATTCCGCTACTTCCCTTGGCCCAAGACCCTTAAATAGCTCCGAATATTCCAAATGCCCCACCCATGGGCTGTATTTCAAATGTCATCTTCTCCCCTGTCACCGGATGCGCAAAGGTCAGCTGCTTTGCGCACAGTGCCAGCGGCCTGCGGCTTCCCGCCCCTCCACTGCTTCCCCCATTTCCATACCGGTTATCCCCAAACAGCGGGGTGCCATGTCCGGCCATCTGCACCCGGATCTGGTGGTGGCGACCGGTCATTAACTCAATATCCAGTAGTGACAGCTCCAAATCCGGATTTTCAGGGGTCAGTTTTCCGCCTTTCCGGGTGTCCAGAACCCGGTAAAAAAGCTCACTTTTTTTCGCTCCCTCCACAGAGTTATCCACAATCCGGGAAGTGTTACTTTGCCCGTTTTTCAACAGATAATCCACATATGCACCTTGGTTATCCACAGGTTTTCCACATACCACCGCAGCGTATATTTTCCGCATTTTCCCAGCCTGGATCTGGGCGCTTAAATTGGCCGCTGATTTCTGGTTCTTGGCGTAGACCATCACTCCGCGCACAGGCTTGTCCAGCCTGTGGATAACTCCCACATAGGGCGGCGCAGCTGTGGATTGTTTTGTGGACACTGTGGATTGTTTTGGTGATAACTTGTGGATATGTGTGCGGATCTGGCTCACCATGTCCGGTTCAAACCCTCTGGCAGACTGTGATTCCAGCCCCGCCGGTTTTTCCGCTACAATAATATTCTTATCCTCATATAATACACGTATCATATATTTCTCCTTTAGAATCTAAAGTATTTTTTCAAACCTCTTGCATAATTTTCACGGCAGGTGTATAGTATATATTATATCACTACATAGTTTTCAATACTACATGTAAACGTTATCGATATTCATATCGATAGTTACTTAAAATATCTATACAGGAGGCTGATCAATTATGAAGACAACTATCGCAAAGAACATTACCAGGATCAAGGACCCGGGAAGTGCCATCACTCACTTTATTGCCATGCTGCTGGCCATTTGTGCCACCACACCGCTGCTTCTGAAGGCTGCGCGGGAACCCAGCCGGGCGCATTTTCTGTCCCTCATGGTGTTTATCCTGAGCATGATCGGGCTGTATGCGGCCAGCACCATATACCACACCCTGGACATTTCCCCGAAGATGAACCAGATGCTGCGCAAGCTGGATCACATGATGATCTTCATCCTGATCGCGGGAACCTATACCCCGGTGTGCATGATCGTGCTGGGTGACCAGACCGGATGGCTCATGATGGGGCTTGTGTGGGGAATCGCCATTATCGGCATCATCATCAACGCCTGCTGGATCAACTGCCCCAAGTGGTTCTCGTCCCTGATCTACATTGCCATGGGCTGGGTCTGCGTGCTGGCTATCACGAAAATACTCCACTCTCTCCCCGCAGCCGGTTTTGGCTGGCTGCTGGCAGGCGGCATCATCTATACGGTGGGCGGCATCATCTATGCCCTGAAACTGCCCATCTTCAACTCCAGGCACAAATACTTCGGCTCCCATGAGATCTTCCACCTGTTTGTGATGGGAGGCAGTATCTGCCATTATGTGATGATGTACAGGTTTGTTGCATAGAGCTATCATATCACGGGAGCGGGATCTTATCTACATGGCACTGAATGTTTAGTTATATAAAAAGCAAAAGAACTTCCGGCCATTATATCAACAGCCGGAAGTTCTTATTTATTCATTTTAAGGCTCCATCCCAAAGCAAGGGCGTTTCCTACAGACAGTACACATCCGCGATATCCAGCATCAGATACCCTCTCTCCCCCACCTCATACGCCTTCTTATTCTTCGGATTGTTCTCATGGATCATCACCATGTCGTCCCCGCATTTTGCCTCATAATACTGGTAAGACCCCATAAATGCAGAAACTGAAATCTCCACCGGCAGCAGCCCCTCATCCGAGATGTGGCAGGCTTCGGGACGCACCACCATGGTGCAGGAATCGCCCGCTCCCCCGGTTCCGCCGTATTCCACATGGCGGATCTCACTTCCATTGACCGTCAGGTCAATAAATCTCCCGTCCTTGGCCGTGATGGTGCCCTTCAGGAAATTGGCAGTGCCGATGAAGCCGGCCACAAACAGGTCTGCGGGATGGTAATACACCTCCCCCGGTGTTCCGGCCTGGGCGATCCTTCCATTTTTCATAATCACAATCCGGTCGGACATACTCATGGCTTCCGCCTGGTCATGGGTCACATAGATGGCTGTAATTCCCATTTTCTTCTGAATCTTGCGGATCTCCGTGCGCATCTGCACCCTCAGCTGGGCGTCCAGGTTGGACAGCGGTTCATCGAACAGCAGAACCCCCGGCTCCATCACCAGCGCCCTGGCCAGGGCCACCCTCTGCTGCTGGCCGCCGGACAGCTGGTTAATGGCCCTTTTCTCCAGCCCGGTCAGCCCCACCAGGCTTAGAATCCCCTCAATCTTCTCCTTGATGACACCGGCCGGCAGCTTCTTCAGCTTCAGCCCATACCCAATGTTGTCCCACACATTATAGTTGGGAAACAGCGCATAGCTCTGGAATACCATGGCAGTGTCCCGCTTGTCAGGCACAATGGTATTGATCAGCTGGTCACCCAGACAGATCTCCCCTGAAGTGGGCGTCTCAAAGCCCGCAATCATGCGCAGGGTGGTGGTCTTACCGCAGCCTGACGGGCCCAGCAGGGTCACGAATTCCCCCGGCTCTATGGTGAGGGAGATCCCGTCCACTGCCCTGGTCCCCTTCTCATGGACTCCCCTGCCGGGGAATGCTTTTACTAAATTTTTTATGGTCACGCCTTTTGAGCTCATAGATTTCCCTCCTTAGAACAAATCGATATCGTTTTTGCTGACCCCCATTTTGGCCAGAACCCAGTACATGACGCCCACCGCTGCGAACACGATGACCACCAGCACAGTGGACAGGGCGGAGGCATAGCCCATAAGGCCCTTGTCCACATACTGCATCACCCGCACAGTCAGCAGACTGTAGTTGGCAGACACCAGGAACACCACCGCGCTGACTGCTGTCATGCTCTTGATGAAGCCAAAGACCAGGCTGCTGAAAAATGCCGGCTTAATCAACGGTATGGTGATGGTACGGAAAATGGTGGCTGAGTTGGCTCCCAGATCAGCCGCCGCCTCCTGGATACTGGGATCGATCTGGCGCAGGGCCGCAACGCCGGAGCGGACGCCCACCGGCAGTCTGGTCATCACCAGCACAATCACCAGAATGGCCAGCGTATTTGTAAGCACCAGAGGTTTGGTGTTAAAGCTCAATATGTACCCAAGGCCGAACACTGTCCCCGGAACCGCCATGCCAAGCAGGGATGTATACTCAATCAGCATCCGTCCCCGGAACTTCCTGTGCACAATCAAGTAAGCCGTGACCATGGACAGCACGCCGCAGATTGGCGAGGCCAGCACGGCGATCAGCAGCGTGTCACCAATGGGCTTGATATCCCCATAGGAGAAGATATAGGCAAAATTCTTCAGGCTGGGGGTGTAATTCACGCCCCATGTGGTGGCAAATGCCCCCAGGAATACAAACACATAGAACAGCAGGATCATGAAGGAGCACAGCAGACAGAAACCATTGGCCAGAATTACCGTGGATGGGGTGTCGATCATCTCCTTCTCCCTGGTGGCCTTGCCGGTCAGCGTCACATAGGAACGTTTATCCAGCCACGCCTTCTGTATAATAAAAATGGCGACTGTCACAAACAAAAGAAAGGATGCCACTGCAGTTCCTGTCTGCATATCATAGTTGGCCACCGCCTGGATATAGATCTGGGATGCCAGTGTCTTGTAGCCGCCCCCCAGGATCATGGGGTTGGCAAAATCCGTCACAGCCTCCGTAAATGACAGCAGAAACGCGTTGGCGATGCCGGAGAGCAGCATGGGAAGGGTGATGGAGGTAAACACCTTAAAGCGGCTGGCGCCCAGATTCCGGGCCGCCTCCTCCATGGAGGTGTCCAGGTTCTTCATCAGCCCCGTAAACAGCATGGAGGCCATGGGGAAGAACACCATTGTCTGCACAATCACAAGTCCCTTGAACCCGTATATATCCCACTTCAGCCCCAAGAGGTCATGGGTGATGATACCCCTGCGCCCCAGGAGGCAGATAGCGGAAAATGCAAGCACAAAGGGCGGAGAGATGATGGGCAGAATGGTGACCGCATTGAACAGCGGCTTAAAACGGCTTTTCACCCGCACCAGGGTGTAGGCGAAGATAAACCCCACCAGGGTGGAACAGGCCCCGCTGGCCAGCCCCAGCTTCATGGTATTCTTAAAGGCTGCCAGGAAATTGACATTGTGAAACAGGTTATAATAGGAACTGAAACTGATTCTGCCGTCCCCATCTAAAAAGCTGTTCTTCAGAATGGAAAACAGCGGATAGACAATAAACAGAAGCAGCAGCAGGATCACCAGCATAATAGTCCCGGTCAACACAGGATCTTGCAGTTTTCTATTGCGATTATTGGCATTCAATAGCAGTTACCCCCTTGTATTTTTCTGTAATTCCCCCTATAAGAAGAAGCAGAGAAGCTTCTCAAAGCCTCTCCGCTTCCGCCGTCCGGCTGACTAACGTCCAGTCATCTCCGCCCACTTTGTCTGGAATTCTTCCTTGTGGGAACCTGCCCAGGCCGTATCATAGCTGATGGTCTTAGCGTCCGCAATCTGTTCTGTCTCTTTGGGATTTTTGGCCCCGGGAGCCGTCAGGAACTGGAATGCGCCGTACTGCTGGCCAATCTCCTGGGCCTCTGCTGTCAGTGCCCAGTCGTAGAATATCTTCGCGGCTTCCTGATCCGGCCCGTCCTTTAAAATGGCCATGGCGCCGGTCTCATATCCGGTTCCCTCAGAAGGGACAGTCACAACCAGCAGATCCTCAAAGCCTTCGATCTGATTCTTGATGGCATCGTGTGCGAAGCAGATCCCCACCGCCACCTCGCCGATCTTCACATCATTGATACAGCCGGAGCCGCGCTCCGTGTACTGGAACATGTTCTCATCCAGGCTCTTCATATACTCCCAGCCCTTCTCCTCGCCCATCAGCTGAAGGACACTGGTCATGATCACGTATCCTGTGGACGATGCCGTGGGGCTGGCCATCTCGATCTCACCCTTTAATCTGGGGTCCAGCAGGTCTGCCCAGGACTTAGGCGGCTCAATCCCCAGCTCCTCACAGCGCTCCTTGTTGCTCACAAATCCCACATACCCAATGTAAGTGCCTACCCAGTAGCCGTCAGGGTCTTTGTACTTATCCTCAATGGCCTCTGTATTGGGGGAAGTATACTGCTCCAGCAGCCCTTCCTCCTTGCCTGTAATATGGGAATCACAGGGGCCTCCCCACCAGACAGAGGCAGTGGCATTCTCCTTCTCCGCGCGGATACGCGCCAGGATCTCCCCTCCGCCCAGCACCACGCACTGGGTCTTGACGCCCGTGGCTTCCTCAAATGCCTTGATTGTGGCCTGGGTCTGGTCCTCGAACACAGCGGAATAGATGGTCAGCTTCAGATCATCCCGCCTGGCAGGCTCCTGGGCCTGCTCTGCGCTGCTCTCAGCCTTGTCAGTCTCAGGGACAGGCGCAGCTGTCTCCGCCTTGGCAGTCTCCGGCGCGGCCTTTCCACCGCCGCAGGCCGTCAGGCTTAACCCCATCGATGCTGCTAAAACCAGTGACAACATTCTTTTCTTCATACCTTTTCCTCCTTAGGTTGGTTTATTCAGTAAACCGCCTTCCTTATTAATCAGCGTCAGGCAGTTAAACTCTCCGGATTCATTTTGAACCAGCATACAATCATGTGCATCAGGATCATATGGATATCTTCTATCTGCTCATAACTCTTTAGCCCCGCAGTCAGAGCTGCCTCTGCATACCCCCTGATCCGGCCCCCCTCATATCCGCTTACAGTGATAATCCGCCCCTTCTTTTCCCTGGCGTACTGGCAGGCCTTCAGCAGATCCGGCGAATTGCCGCTGGCGCTGATGGCCAGAAGCACGTCCCCCTCGTCCATCAGGTTGATCAGCTGCTGCCTGAATATCTCATCAAAAGCCACGTCATTCCCAAATGCAGTGATCTTCTCCACATTGTCGCTGAGGGAGATCATCCGGAAACGCCTCCTGCCTGGGTCCTGAACCGCATTTTTGCCAAAGTCGCACACAAAATGGTTGGCTGTTGCGGCGCTTCCTCCATTTCCAATGCAGAATATCTGGCGGTCCTCCCTGTACGCCTCCTGAAAAATACCCAGGATTTTGGAAAATGCTTCCCTGTCCAGCTGCCGGAAGGCCCCATCCAGGCTTTTCCAATAATTGTCAAAAAACTGTTCCATTCTGCCTCCCCTCCACCTGCATAGGTGACACGGACGCCTCTATCTGTTCCCCGATCATGTGGGCGTAAATCAGATGAAGCTCCTCCACCCTGGTCACCTCGTCGGAGTCCACCGGTATCCAGATATCACAGATCTCTTTTAACTTTCCGCCTTTTTTCCCTGTAAAGCCCACGGTAATCACCCCCTGCCTCCTTGCCTGCTCCGCAGCCACAGCACAGTTGGGAGAATTGCCGCTGGTGCTGAAGCTCCACAGCACGTCCCCCGGTTCTCCGTAGGCCTGTATCTGCTTGGAGAAGATCTGGTCAAACCCATAGTCATTGGAAATGGATGTGATAACGGACATATTGTCCGTCAGAGCCATCACCCGGTAATTCTTCCGGTTCCAGTTCTTCATATGGCACAGCAGGTCGTTAGCAATATGGGAAGCCGTGGCCGCGCTGCCTCCGTTTCCGCACACGAAGATCCTATGATCCTCCCTCACAGCCTCTGCGGACAACCGGATGCAGCGTTCCACCGCCTCCTGGCCGATCTCCGCCTGGCGGTCCAGAATGCCTGCCAGCGCATGTAATGTTTGCTGAAATATACTCATTCTTCAATCCCCTCAATGTTTGTTTCCGGCTTCAGACAGTTCATAATCTGCGTTACAATTGACCCGCAGGAGACATGTTCAATATCCGTCACATCCACGGAGACGGTCTGCCCAATGCCCACGTTGTAATCCCGCTGTCCCAGCATTTTCACATAATCCTCATAGGTAGGCACCGCGCCATAATTCCCGCCCTGCCCTGCCACGGGTTCCCCCTTGTGGTAACAGTTCACCAGGTGGCCGGGATGGCGGATTCCGTTTTTGTCACGGAGACACTCCCGCCGGTAGATTACCTGGGGGGCGCCGTACAGGTAGAGGGTCAGCGCCCTGTATCCGTACCGTACCACCAGTTCCAGCAGCCGGTCCCTGTGCCTCTGGAAAAATGGATACTCAATGAGAAGGTTTTGCCTCCTGCGCATCAGGCTGCCCAGCTGGAGATAGAACTCCTCCAGTCCGAACCGGTTCAGCTCCGCCTTCTGATCCACGTTGTCAAATCCAAAGAGGTCAAAATTCTTCTCCTTTATCTCATCATAAGACAGAATTGTAAAACCCCTCAGCTCCTTTAAAATGGCATGTGCTATATGGCTTTTGCCTGTACCCGGGCTTCCGGATATGATAATAATCGTCTTCTCCACTCCATCCCCATCTCTCTTTAACCAGTGCAGCCGGCACCATGCTGTACTAAATACTTACCAGGTGGATCTTATTCTGAATGGCCTCCTTCATGGCCTGGGTGCAGGGAATCATCAGATCCCTGAGGGAATCATCCGGCTCCGCTTTTGCAAATACCTCCCTGGCCTTGCGCACCCAGGCCACATTCAGCTCTGTGCCGAAATTCAGCTTGTGCATTCCCATGCCAATCAGGCGGCGCAGATCCTCCTCCTTCACTCCGGTTCCTCCATGGAGAACCAGGGGAACAGCCACATTTTCATGAATTTTAGAAAGGACATCAAAATTGATGGCTGTCTTGCTCCGGTACTGTCCGTGGCAGGTGCCTATGCCGATGGCCAGGGCATCCACCCCTGTCTGCTCCACGAAGGTTCTGGCGTCCTCAGGGTCCGTGTAGGGGTACTGCACCACCGTCTTACCGCGGCCCACAATTCCCAGCTCCGCCTCAATGGACGCCCCCGCTGCTCTGGCCAGCTTCACGGCCTGCTGCGTCAGCTCAATATTCTCCTCCAGCACAAGGGCTGAGCCGTCGATCATCACGGAGGAGAAACCGCCCTCCAGGGCTGCCTCGATATCCTTTAGCTCCCTGGCATGGTCCAGATGAAGGGCCACGGGAACCTGCTCCCGGTCTGCTATGGCCTTCACCACAGTGGCCAGCAGGCCGAACCCTATGTACTTTGCAGTGGACACCGATACCTGGAGAATCACCGGCGCATTCAGCTGTGCGGCCGCGGCCGCCATTGCGGGAACCACCTCCAGCGCATGGATATTAAAGGCCCCCACGCCGGTGCCCTGCTCCATGGCCTGCCCAAGCATACCCTTCATTGAAACGTACATACCTTCTCCTCCTATATTTTTTCCTTTTCGATATAAGTAGTATAAACGCCGCTTTTTTCATTGTCAAGAGTTATTTTCTTTTCGATATAACTCAATTTGACAAACCCATCGGCGCTGTTTTATAATAACAGAAGGTTCTGTAAATTCTGCGGCGCACATGGCCGCATATCGTAATATCACAACAGGAAACGGAGGCACTAATCAATGAAAACCCTGGTGGAACAAAGAAAAGACCAGAAAAGGAACCAAATCCTGAGCCTTATCCGGCACAGCAGACAGCCATTATCCCGTTTCGACATCAAGAAACTTACCACCTACAGCATGACGACCGTTTCCAACACCATAACAGAACTGCTTCAGCAGGGGTTTATCTTTGAGGATGTGTGCAGCGAGAACAACCGTATGGGTAGAAAACCCATATTTCTCCATCTCAATCCGGACGGCGGATATTTCGTGGGTGTGGAGTTCAATATCCAGAACATGCACTGCGCAGTTTTGGATTTCTGCGGCAAATCAGTGTATGAATCCTCCTGCTCCACCTCCTCATACACCAGCGTTTACCAGTTTATAGACCAGCTGGAGGCGCAGATCCAGGGCTGTTTTTCCTACCTGGGCCACAGGAAGGATAAGGTTCTGGGTATCGGACTGGGCTTGCCCGGCTACATTGACATTGAAAATGGCGTTGCCCTGCACTACATCTTCATCAAAGACTGGATCAATATACCCATCATAGAGATCATGGAGCAGCGTCTGAAAATGCCCTGCCACATTATCAACAATGTGAGCACCATGGGGCTGGCCTTTAAATGGCTGGACACCTACTGGCAGAAGGACGATTTCGTGTTTGTCTCCATCCGTACCGGCGCCAGAAGCATCCTCTTTGTCAACGGAGAGCCTTACCTGGGCAAAAACTGCGGCAGCGGAGAGCTGGGACATATCAAGGTCCCCGGCTGCACCAGACTCTGCGAATGCGGACAGTACGGCTGTGTGAACTCTGAGGTATCCGTCCTGTCCATCTGCCGCAAAATCGAGGAAGGAATCCTGGAAGGGCGCTATAAGCGGATTCAGGAGATGGCCCGCTGCAACTCTGAGGGCATCAGCGCAGACCTGCTGGTGGATGCGGCTCTGGAAGGAGACTCCGAATCCATTGGGCTGATCCGTGAGTCGGCCCGCTGTCTGGGCTACGCCCTGGCAAATGTTGTCAATCTGATCTGCCCGCCGGGCATCATCATTTCTTATGCCCTGTGCAGGGCCGGGGAGCTGTTCATGGCCCCTCTCAGAGAAGCTGCTAAACAAGCATCCGTGGACGATAACTACAGGAATATGACCTTCTCCCCATCTCCCTACGGGAACCATATCGGCGCCATAGGCGCAGCCACCCTGGTTCTGGAAGAAAACTTCAGCACCGGAAGCGTGGAATTCTAACCACGTTTGATCATTGTTTTCTGCCGGCTGCCCTGCATTCCTAAATGAAAATAAAAAAACGGCATATCTGATCTCCATAAATCAAGATCAAATATGCCGCACACAGACTCTATTTCCCAAAGAATGCCCAAAGGACTTTTTCATATTTCTTCTCATCCGCATAAGCATTTCTATATGTCAATTCCGCTGTGATTATAAATACAGCCCCACCGAATAACAAAGCCGGCAGACCAAGGAAGAATCCCCCCATAAAATCCGGCGCTCCGTTAAACACCACATTCTTTATTGTATCCAAAAGTAAATAAAAACCCGTGCCGGATATCATAGAAACAGCTGCCGCCTTGGGCGTCGCCTTCTTCCAATACATCCCGCCGATCACCGCAGGAACGATTTGCAGCAATCCATTGCTGGCATAATTTGCCATAAGGACAAGGAGCGGAAGCTGTTTTAAACTTAAAATGTAAGCCGTGCCGCCAAGCAGCAAAATAAAAAACCTGGTGATCATTACATCTTTGCCGGCTTTCACCTCTTTGACATTCACCCGTTTACCTTCATCCGAGACAGCGCCGATACAGGCATTTCTGTTTCTGATATTCCATACATTTACATAGATATCATTGGACAGGATTCCTGAGAGGGAGATAAGGGTGGAGTCCAACGTCCCCAGAGATGCCGCCAGCACAGTTGTGGTTACAACCCCCAGCATCAATCCATTACCGCTGTATGAGATCATCTCCAGAAGTGCCGCTTCCGGATTCTGTATTGTGATTCCCTTTGTACCAAGGCCTATGGCGGCCGCTGCGATTATTCCATAGATAAAGAGCCAGGGGCCTGAAAGCGCTGCTGCCAGAGAGGCTTTTTTAACTGCCTTCACGCTTTTTCCCATGCATATGCTCATATAATTGGAGGGGTACACAAGCATAACAATGGTACTGACCACAACACTCGAAAACCAGTATGTATATCCGTAGACGCCCTCATCCGAGACAGTCCACAGCTTTGGAGATTCACTCAAACTGGCCGCGAACATCCCACTTATATCTCCCTGGTAAAATTGAATCATGATAAATGCCACTGCAACCACCGAACCCACCAGCATAATCACAGAAGAAAAACTGTCCACGGCAGCCACCGAGCGGACGCCTCCCGTGCAGACATAAGCTATGATGACAGCGAACATCAGCCCAGATCCCACTGTGGCCGGAATCGCTGCTCCTGAAGCTATATTTACAATAATTCCCAGCGTTTTAATCTCTGTTATCAGCCATATGATATTAAAGCTTACAATAATAACTGCCGTCAACAGCTTTATATAACGGCTCTGATACCGGAATTCCAGCAGATCCGACAGCGTTGAACAGTGATATTTCTTTGAAATGGGCCACACCTTTTCTGCCAGAAAAAACATGATCACTCCGGAAGCCACACTGGAGAACAAGGTAGTGAGAGCCACTACACCATAATTATAGAAAAAGCCCACCCGGCCTGTAAAAGTCGTACCGGAATAAAAGGTAACAATGGTCAAAAGCCCTACAACCATTGCAGACATAGATTTATTGCCCGTGTAAAAATCTTCAAAATTCTGCCTTGTGTTGTTCCGTTTTAACTTTGCAGCCAACACCGTCCGGTAGGATAGAACGGCAATGACAATGATATAGAGTCCCATCATCACAAAGGGAATAGGTGTTTTCATCAGCCCACTGGCTTCCATATTCATTGTCCTCCCTCATCCTCTTCCTCTCCGGAAGGCTCACACCGATATAGTATATATACAAACAGAAGCATTCCCAGCGCCAGAGATATGATCCCCACTGCAAAACAGGGAATTCCAAAAATAGTTATCGGCCTGTTATAAAAACCCATAAAGACCGGCACCGTACCTAGCAGATACAAAAGGATAATCGCTGATATACATAATCTTCTAACGCATCTCATAAATGTCACCTCTCAAATTCCTTCAGACTGCTCATGGGGAACCGGCCCTGCATGCTTCTAAATGACTGCAGCTGCTTTCTTCTTAATACGAACCAATGTCTCCGGAAGGAAACACCAGATAGCGGCCCCGATAAAGAAAAATACCGCCGGGAACATCAGTGTTGCCTTCAGCCCCATACTTGAATCCGCTGCCATGCCTACCAGCAGAACAACGAAACTAGAGATAATCCTCCCCATGTTAAAGCAGAAGCCTGCGGCCATGGAACGGAACCGCTCCGGGAACAGTTCGGTATAATAAGCTCCCCAGATTCCGGAATATCCCAGACCAATACCAAAGAAAAACGCACAAACATTAAATAAAGTAAACATTTCAAGTCCAAGTGTCATGTAGATCGGTATCATGATTCCGCAGAGAACCATTCCGCTCAATGTTTTCTTGCGTCCAAAGGTATCGCCGATCACGCCGAAGAACAGGAAACCAAAGAAATGTCCCATATTCTGAGTCGCTATCATCTGTCCCCACTGAGCACTGCTCATACCGATCCCATCCTGAAGATAGATTGGAACGAACTGGGAGAAGCCGGAGAAACCGCTGAAGTTCATTCCCGACATTAAGATACACATAACCGCAATACCCAGGTATTTCCCCTTTAACATACTTCTGTAGGACACCTTCTCAGAGGATACGGAAGCGACCTCTGCATTTCTCTGACGTGTAAGGGTCAGGTCCTCGGGAACAAAGATCCCGGTAAGCGCCACTCCCACATAAACAGGGATAATACCTGCCCATACGACAATCGTCCAGTTTGTGTCAAACCATCTGCTGGCAATGGCGCCGGCCAGCACGCCGGCCAATGCAAACAGGCTGGAGGCAATGGCAGTCAGCCTGCCTCTGTAATTTGACGGAAACAGATCAACGATGAGTCCGACACTGGTTCCATATGTACCGCCCAGCGCCATACCGGCGACAAAGCGGAAAACCGCCCATACGGTATAATTAGATACCATAACAATGTGAATCATGGTGCAGCTTGCAAACACGATTCCAAGACCCATCAGTGTGAATTTCTTGCCGAATTTCACGCAACAGTTACCAGCCACCAGCGTCCCAACCAGCAGCCCCCAGGACTGCAAGGAAAAGAGAAATGAAAACTGGGTCTGTGTAAATCCATAAGTCTTGGTCAGCAAAGGCC
>URUZ01000038.1 GCA_900551225.1 uncultured Clostridium sp. | reverse complement strand
ATCCATCATTGCGGGAAAGGGCAGCGGGGCCAGACAGTATTCGGAGGATCACTCCTGCGCTGCGGCCAACATTGATATAGGCGGCGGAACAGCTAATCTGGTTCTGTTTTACAAGGGGGAGACAGTCTCCACCGGGTGCCTGGACATCGGGGGACGGCTGATCCGTGTCTCCCCGGATTTTACAGTCAATTATGTGAGTAATAGCGTTAAAAAGATTGCCGGGTGGAAAGGGATTGCCATCAGGGAAGGGGAACGGACATCCCCTGATACTCTGGATGGGATCTGCCGGGCCATGAATGAAGTGCTGGAGCAGGCCTTTGGACTCCGGCAGAAGGAAGCAATATTAGGAGAGGTGCAGACACCGGGGAGCAGTCAGTTTTCGGCGGAGAGGCCGGTGGATGCTTATTTTTTCTCAGGAGGCGTTGCCGACGCCGTCTACGGGGAGGTGCAGGAGCCGTTCCGGTACGGAGATATCGGACTGGTGCTGGGAGCCGCGGTGAAGCGGGGCGCCCTGGCCGGGGAACGGACCCTGATCCGGCCGGACGAGACAATACACGCCACGGTGGTGGGCGCGGGAACCTACACGACCACCATATCCGGTAGCACTATCACCTATACAAGAAACATTTTCCCCATGAAAAATGTTCCGGTGCTGCTGCTGTCTGAACGGGAGCAGGACGCATGTTTTGAAGGAGACGCAGCGGCCCTGGCAGAGCGCATGCGGTGGGCCAAGGCGCAGAACGACTCGGAGCAGCTGGTGCTGGCCATGAAGGGGCGGCCCAATCCGGGATATATGGAGTTAAAACGGCTGGCCGGGGCCTTTACGGAGGCGGCGGAGGCTGTGTTTGCGGCCGGGACGCCCCTGCTTATCATCGTGGAGTGCGACATGGCCAAGGCGCTGGGACAGGCCATATACCACGCCGGGCGCGGAAAACGGGATGTGGTGGCCCTGGATTCCATCCGTGTAGACGATAATGATTACGTGGATATGGGCAAGCCGCTGATGGGCGGTCTGGTGATCCCTGTAGTGGTAAAGACGCTGGTGTTCGGATAGGGCAGCATGTACCGGACATGGCGGTTATAACGGATAAAGAGAGAGAGGATTACTGGTATGAGTTATCGGACAATGCTGGCGGGACAGATATTTACCTTTCAATCCATAAAAGAGGTGCTGGCCAAGGCCAACGAGGAGAAGTCAGGGGACGTGCTGGCCGGGGTGGCCGCTTCCTCCGCATTGGAGCGCATCGCTGCCAAGGACGTGCTGGCGGGACTGCTGCTCAGTGAGCTGCGGGAGAATCCGGTGGTTCCCTACGAGGAAGATGAGGTAACCCGCCTGAATCAGGACAGCATCAACGAAGTGATTTATAACGAAATCCGGGGCTGGACCGTTTCGGATCTGAGAGAATGGATTCTGGATTATAAGACCACAGAGGAGGATATACGGCGGATCTCCAAGGCGCTGACCGCGGAGATGGTGGCCGCGGTGGCCAAGCTGATGGGGAATCTGGATCTGGTCTATGGGGCCTCCAAGATCAGGGTGCCGGCCCACTGCAACACCACCATCGGCCTCAGGGGGACGCTGTCCACCAGGCTGCAGCCCAACCACACCACGGACAATGTGGAGGGCATCACCGCCTCCCTTTTCGAGGGGCTCAGCTACGGCTGCGGGGACGCCCTGATCGGCTTAAACCCGGTGAATGACACCGTGTCCAGCCTGACGGAGGTGCTGAAGCGGTTTGACGAGATCAAGCACCAGTTTGAGATACCCACCCAGATCTGTGTGCTGGGACATATTACCACCCAGATCGAGGCTCTGAAGAACGGAGCGCCAACGGACATGATCTTCCAGTCCATTGCGGGAAGCGAGAAGGGGAATGAAGCCTTTGGCTTCAATACCCAGACTATCATAGAAGCCAGAGAACTGCTGAAGCGCCGGGGCACGGGCACAGGGCCAAATGTCATGTATTTTGAGACAGGACAGGGGTCGGAGCTGTCCTCGGATGCCCACTACGGGGCCGATCAGGTGACCATGGAGGCCAGATGCTATGCCTACGCCAGGGAGTTCAAGCCCTTTATGGTGAACACGGTGGTGGGTTTCATCGGGCCGGAGTATCTCTACGACAGCCGCCAGGTCATACGGGCCGGGCTGGAGGACCATTTTATGGGGAAACTGACCGGGGTGCCCATGGGCTGCGACTGCTGCTACACCAACCATATGCTGGCAGAGCAGAACGACATTGAGAATCTGGCCCTGCTGCTTGGATCAGCGGGGGTGAATTACATACTGGGAGTGCCCACCAGCGACGATGTGATGTTAAACTACCAGACCAACGCCTATCACGATGTGACGGCAGTGCGGGAGATCCTGGGACTGCGGCCCATCCGCGAGTTTGACCTGTGGCTGGAGAAGATGGGGATCAGCGAAAATGGAAAGCTGACTGAGCGCGCCGGCGATCCCACCCTGTTTTTGGACAGAAAGGGGCGTGGATAACATTGGATGAACGATTGATTGCAAGTATTGTGGAGGATGTGCTCCGGGAAATGACGGGAAAGGGGACGCGGGAAATGCCTGCGGCCAGCCGCGAGAATGGAACGCTGGGAAGCGGACGGAGAGACAGCGGCAGCCTGGGCGAGAGCGGACGAAGGGACAGCGGTTATTCTGAGGACAGCAGTCTGCGGGACATCACCTCCCAGGAGGAGAAGGCCAAGCCCACCCTGGAACACCCCATGGACCCGGAGGCGCTGCAGCGCATGATGAGCAAGACCACGGCCCGCATAGGCGTGGGGAAGGCGGGGCCCAGGGAGCGGACTAAAACATGGCTGACCCTGCGCGCGGATCATGCCCTTGCCAGGGATGCGGTGTTCTCGGATGTGGATGAGGAGTTGATCGCAGGCCTGAATCTGGTATCTGTCCATTCCTGCTGCAGCGACAGGACGGAACATATCACCAGGCCGGATCTGGGGCGCAGGCTGAATGAGGAAGGGAAACAGAAGCTCCTCTCCTCCTGCAGCCAGGGGCTGGACGTCCAGCTGATCGCCTCGGACGGGCTGTCCTCCAAGGCCATTGAGGCCAACCTGGAGAACATTCTGCCGGTGATTGAGGATGGGCTGAAGATGAGGAATATCAGTACCGGCCCGGCTGTTTTTGTGAAATTCGGGCGTGTAGCCGTGGAGGATGAGATCTCAGAGCTCCTGAAACCCAAGGTGGTCTGCATCCTGATCGGGGAGCGGCCCGGACTGGGGACGGCGGAGAGCATGAGCGCTTATATCTGCTACCAGGCCTACAACGGCCAGCCGGAAGCCAGGCGCACGGTGGTCTCCAACATTTACAGCGGTGGCACCAATGCGGTAGAAGCCGGGGCCTACGTGGCGGAGCTGATTGAGACCATCATGAAGGCTAAGGCCAGCGGCGTGGATCTAAAGCACTGACGGAGAAGGAGGAAGGACCCATATGACAGGGGATGCAATACGCACCAAGGTGCTCAGCGTGCGGATCATACCCAACGCGGAGCAGGGGCTGCTGACGCAGCTGAAGGTACAGCCCGGACACAGGAGCCTGGGGATTCTGACCACGGACTGCGATGATGTGTCCTATGCGGCTGTGGACGAGGCCACCAAGAAAGCGGATGTGGCAGTTGCATATGCCACCAGTATGTACGGCGGATCATCCAACGCATCCACCCGGCTGGCAGGAGAGTTTATCGGCATTTTATCAGCGCCGGACCCGGCCCAGGTAAAGAGCGGGCTGGAGGCGGCGGTTGATTACATAGAAAACCAGGCGTGTTTCTACAGCGCCGCCAGGGATGACAGCGTGTGCTATTTTGCCCACTGCATATCCCAGTCCGGCACCTATCTGTCCAAACAGGCGGGAATCCAGGTGGGAAGTCCCATCGCTTATCTGATCGCCCCGCCCATGGAGGCCATGATGGGCATGGACGCGGCGATGAAGGAAGCCAGAGTGGAGATGAAATTGTTTTACGGGCCGCCCACGGAGACGAACTTTGCGGGCGGGCTGCTGACAGGCACCCAGGCTTCCTGCAGAAGGGCCTGCGAGGCCTTTGGCAGGAGAGTATGTGAAATTGCGGCTGATCCCATTTCTTATTAGGGCCGCAGTTCTGAAAGTCCCCTTACATATGTCAGGGGAAGAAGTGGAAGGGGAGTGATGGTTTGGATAAAGATCTGGAATCAATCCAGGAAGTCAGGGATCTGATACGCCGGGCAAAGGAAGCCCAGATCAGGCTGAGGGAATTCCCTCAGAAGAAACTGGATTCCATCTGCAGCGCCATTGCCGCAGCCTGCGCCGGGGAGGCGCAGAGGCTGGCTAAGATGGCGGTGGAGGAGACCGGATTCGGAGTGTGGCAGGATAAGGTGCTGAAGAACCAACTGGGAAGCACCATCACCTGGGAGAGTGTAAAGAACATGACGGCTGTGGGCGTCATACGGGAGGACCGTGAACGGGGGCTTATGGAGATCGGCGTGCCGGTTGGCGTGGTGGCGGCGCTGATTCCATCCACCAACCCCACATCCACGGCCATGTATAAGTCGATTATATCCATCAAGGCGGGCAATTCCATTGTGATCAGCCCCCACCCCAACGCCAAGAAGTGTATTCTGGAGACGGTGAAGATCATTGAGAAGGCAGCCAGGGATGCCGGAGCGCCGGATGGGACGGTGGGATGTATCCATCTGACCACCATGGAGGCCACCAATGAGCTTTTGAAGAACCGGGATACCAGTGTGATTCTGGCCACCGGCGGGGAAGCCATGGTGCGGGCGGCGTATTCATCGGGGAACCCGGCCATCGGCGTGGGCCCGGGAAACGGACCGGCCTACATAGAACGGACGGCGGACATTCCCCTGGCTGTGAAGCGGATCTTCGACTCCAAGACATTTGACAACGGCACCATCTGCGCTTCGGAACAGTCCATTGTGACGGAGCGGATTATAGAAGAAGCAGTGGTGAAGGAGGTGGAGCGCCAGGGCGGTTATTTCATGACAGAGGAACAGTCTGAACAGGTGGGAGCCTTCATGCTGAGGGCCAATGGAACCATGAATCCCAGAATTGTTGGGAAATCGGCCCAGGCTATCGCCGACATGGCGGATATCCAGATTCCTAAGGGAACCAGGGTGCTGCTCTCCAGACAGACCCAGGTGGGGAAGAAAAACCCCTATTCAAGAGAAAAGCTCTGCCCTATCCTGGCATTTTACGTGGAGGAGAACTGGGAGCAGGCATGTGACCGGAGTATCGCCATCCTTCAGAATGAGGGGGCGGGGCACACCATGACCATTCACAGCAGAAATGAAGAAGTGATCCGGGAATTTGCCCTGAAGAAACCGGTATCCAGGCTGCTGGTCAATACGCCGGGCGCTCTGGGGGGCGTGGGAGCCACCACGAATCTGGCTCCGGCTCTGACGCTGGGCTGCGGCTCAGTGGGAGGCAGCTCCACCAGCGACAACATTACACCCATGAACCTGATCAACATCCGCCGGGTGGCCTGGGGCGTCAAAGAGCTGGAAGAGCTCAGAGGCGGTTCACCGGCTCCTGAGAATAACCGGGAGAAGCGGGGCGGACAGGAAGCATTCAGGCCCCAGCAGGGCTTAACGGGCGCAGGAGGCATTTCCCAGGGGGAGATCAGCCGGGACGCAGTAGAAGAAATTACGAAGCAGGTAATAGCCAGATTAATGGCTGCAAAATAAAAAGCATAATGGAGGAAAAAGGATATGGCTGAGACATTATTTGCATTAGGTATGGTGGAGACGAAGGGCCTCATTGGTTCTATAGAAGCGGCGGATGCCATGGTAAAAGCGGCAAACGTATCGCTGATCGGCAAAGTACATGTGGGCGGCGGTCTTGTGACCGTTATGGTGCGCGGAGATGTAGGCGCTGTGAAGGCTGCAACCGACGCAGGCGCGGCGGCGGCGGCCAAGGTCGGCGAACTGCTTTCTGTTCATGTAATTCCCCGTCCTCATCCAGAGGTGGAATTCATTCTTCCCACACTGCCCACAAGCGACCGTTAATCCGGCCGTCTGAAGGGAGGCGTAAAGGTTGCAGAAGATTCTGACAGAAGCGGTCCTGCGGTCGCAGCTGCTTCCCGAGGGGACCAGGGATTACACCGTGACAGAGGACACCGTGATTACGCCCACAGCCCGGGAATATCTGAAAAAGAGAAGGATAGAGCTGAAAATCGTCTCAGGAACCGGCAGACAGACTGTGAGCGGCAACGAAATACAGGCCATGAGCCGAAGCGAGATTAAGAGCAACGGGCCTCTCACATATGTGGACGCGGAGACAGGGAAGGGATACCGGGAGAAGCCGGAGCACATGACCCATCTGCGGGGAAATCTGCTGGTGCAAAAGACCCACCCGCGGATCGCCTTCAGGGGGAAGCTGGACAGCCTGGAAGCATGTATCCTGGAGGCCCAGGCACTGGCGGCCGGCGAGGGACTTATGGAGCTGTGCGGCCAGCTGGGAGAACTGCTGGACCACGTCCGCAGCGTACTGGGGGCGGAGGTAAAGGACCAGGTGCTGGAGCCGAAGAAATTGTTCGGTTACGACCATGGCCAGCTGCGTTATGTGTCCCATCACGTGAAGGAGGAGATCGGAATTGACCACCCGGTGCCGGATTACCGCATGGGTATGACGGCGCTGAAGCTGAATACGCTGCGCACCTGTATTCGGGAGGCGGAGCTGGCGGCTGCGGCTGCATTTCCGGGGGAGAGACCTGATCTGATTGAAGAGATGAACCGTCTGAGCAGCGGAGCGTATATCCTGTTCTGCCGTCAGGTGGCGGGCCAGAGGGGAGGTGGACTATGAACCGGCAGGAACTGGAAGCCGTAATCCGCAAGGTAGTGGAGCAGTATACGGCTGTTTCAGGAGGAGGGGAACTCTCCTTCCCGGTGGAGGCATCAGCCAATCATATCCACCTGACCACAGAGGCTGTGGAGACATTATTTGGCCCGGGCGCCAGACTGACCAGTGAGAGGGCGCTGTCCCAGCCGGGAGAGTTCTTAAGCGGGCAGAGGCTGAAGCTGGCCACCTTAAAAGGCGAACTGGGCCGTGTGGCCGTGCTGGGGCCTGAGCGGGCGGCCGTTCAGGTGGAAATGTCCCTCACCGACCTGCGCAGGCTGGGAATCAAGGCTCCGGTGAATCTGTCCGGGGATCTGACCGGCGCGGGGGATGTGTGCCTGGTGGGGCCGGAAGGGTCCGTATGGGCAAAGGGCTGCGTCATTGCAGCCAGGGCCCACATCCACATGACGCCGGGGGACGCAGCCAGATTCGGGGTGGCGGACCGGCAGGAAGTGAAGGTAAGGGTTGAAGGAGAGCGGACGGTGGTGTTTGAACACGTGATCGTCCGGGTCAGCGAGAAGTTTGGGCTGGCCATGCACATTGATTTAGACGAGGCAAATGCGTGCTGCCTGGGGAAGGATTCCAGGGGGACGATTGTGACATAAAGGGTGACATGTATCGCACGTAAGCGACCGAAGTACGGTCGCTAAGTGCTCGTAACGAGCCACTGCACTAAGCTCGTGAAGGACCTCGCTAAGTGCCAGTGACATGTATCGCACGTAAGCGGCCAAAGTACGGTCGCTAAGTGCTCGTAACAAGGAGGTGGAGCGGATGGCGGATTTGACCCGGGAGCAGATGATTGAGTTCATCACCGGGGAAGTGATGAAGATGCTGGGGATGGAAGAGGATGAGCCCCAGGATAAAAGCGGCTGCCCTGTGGCATTGGTAATCGGGGAGGCGGATAAACTGCCTGCCGCCGTGAAGAGACAGTATCAGCTGAAAAGCATGGAGACGTACCAGGGGGATATATCCCCTTATGAGAAGATATTTATCACAGGGCTGACCAAGACGGAGCTGGCGGATATCGCGCTGGGAAGAGATGTGGCTGGAGCCGCCTGCGCGGTGATCGAGGGTCTGATGCATGGGACGGATATCTACCTGTATGACATTGCCCTGGGCTTCCGCAAACACGCGGGACAGGGCAGCAGGGCTTTCTACCAGCTTTTGGAGGGGTATGTGAGGACGCTTCAGAGCTTTGGTATCAAGCTGGTGCAGGGAACCACTGTGATCGACAAGTACGAGAAGTTTGCAGCGCCGGGGGCAGACCTGCCAAGCGGCGTGATCACAGAGGTACTGGCCAGGAAACTGGCGGAGCAGGGAGAAGGCAATATTACGGTGAGAAAGGGAACGGTGCTAACGCCGTCGGCAAAGGACATATTCCTTCACGCCAACCGAACCGTAGTGTTTGTATAAACGTATTTTGACTGAGGGGAGGCTTGACAGGACGTGCAGATCTGCAGGGTGGTGGGCCATATCTGGGCCACCAAAAAAGAAGAGGCGCTGGAAGGCATGAAGCTGATGGTGCTGAGGGAGTGCAAGGACGGGACGGTCACAGACCAGGAGCTGGTGGCAGCTGACCTGGTGGGAGCCGGAATCGGCGAGGATGTGATCGTGGTCAGCGGCAGCACCGCCAGGCGGGCGGCCGGCAGCGACAACCTTCCCATAGACGCCGCCATTGTGGGAATCATTGACACCATGGAGACGGACAGAGAGAGAAATGGTTAAAGGGTAATTACATTAAACGGAAAGGGGGCGCGGCCGGATGGAGCTGTTGGAACAGATCAGACGGGCCGGTATCGTAGGCTGCGGAGGAGCCGGATTCCCGACTGCCAGGAAGCTGGACTGCCGGGTAGAGTGGCTGATTATCAATGGGGCGGAGTGTGAGCCCCTTCTCAGGACCGACCGGTACCTCATGCGCCATGAAGCCAAAAAGGTGGTGACTGCTGCCGCGGCAGCGGCCCGGATGACGGAGGCCGCCCAGTGCGTGATCGCACTGAAGCGTACTTACACCAAGGAGCTGGAGGCATTGACCCAGGCGCTGGAGGAGACAGGCGCACCGGTGACCCTGTTCACCCTGGACAGCTTTTATCCGGCCGGAGATGAGCAGATGCTGGTGTACGAGGTCACCGGCCGCGTGGTTCCGCCGGGGGGAATCCCCCTGCACGTGGGGACAGCGGTGTCCAATGTGGCCACTATGAACGCTGTGTATAACGCCATGGAAGGCGTGCCGCTGACTGAGAAGTATATAACCGTGACCGGGGAAGTGAAGAACCCGGTGATCGTAAAAGCGCCGCTGGGAACTCCGTTTACAGAATGTATCCGGCTGGCCGGAGGCAGCAAGGAGGGCCGGTTCTGTGTGATAAACGGCGGCCCCATGATGGGTAAGGTCTTAGGCTACGAGGATGCCCTGGACGGGGTGGTTACCAAGACCACCTCAGGCCTGGTGGTCCTGGACGAGAACCATTATCTGATGAGTCTGGCCAATATGCGGGTGGAGCGGATGAAAAATCTGGCCTCCTCAGCGTGTATCCAGTGCAGCTACTGCACCCAGCTGTGCCCAAGGCATCTGATTGGGCATCCGCTGGAGCCCCACAAGATCATGAGGCGGTTTGCAGCAGGCGGCAGTCTGGAAGAGATTCTGGATGATCCGGCGGTCCGTCAGGCGGCAATCTGCTGCCAGTGCGGAATCTGCGAGCAGTACGCCTGCCCCATGGGGCTGACGCCCCGCAGGATCAACGCTCTGATCAAGGATGAGATGGGCAGGGCGGGGATTGCCTATGAGCGGCAGGACGCACAGTGGGAGGCTGACCCGGAGAGAGGGAACCGGAAGGTGCCCACCAAGCGGGCGGCTGCCAGAGCCGGGGTGCTGGAATATTACGATTATGAGATAGACAATTTAGTGGAAGCAGCGCCGAACTCGGTGCGGATTTCCTTAAAACAGCATATTGGAGCACCGTCGGAGCCGGTGGTCCGGGAGGGCGATACAGTGGCCAGAGGCCAGCTGATTGCCAAATGTCCGGACGGAAAACTGGGAGCCGATATCCACGCCAGTATACCGGGCGTGGTGGTTAAGGCGGCGGACTATATAGTTATTGAAGGAAGGGGATGACAGCCTTGGAAGCGATAGGATTTCTGGAATTGAACAGCATTGCCAAGGGCATTGAGGCCGCGGACCGGATCTTAAAGACCGCGGACACCCGGCTGTTATACGCGAAAGCGGGCTGCCCCGGCAAATACACGGTGCTGTTTTCCGGGGAAGTGGCGGCGGTGACGTCCTCCATGGAAGCCGGGAGACAGATCGGAGGACACTTTGTGGTAGACTCAGTGGTGATCCCGCGGGTACACCCCCAGGTGGTGAAGGCTATCAATATGTCGGTGGAGCCGGTGGATGTAAATGCCCTGGGAGTGATGGAGTATTTTACCATCACAGCCGCCGTGTATGGGGCGGATGCAGCAGTGAAAGCGGCGGAGGTAGATCTCATGGACGTCCGCCTGGGCACAGGCATCGGCGGCAAATCCTTTGTGGTGCTGACCGGCGAAGTGGCCTCCGTGGAGACTGCGGTGGAAGCGGGCCTGGCCCAGGCCTCGGAGGAGGGACTGGTGATCTCCAGTATTGTGATCCCCAATCCGAGGAAGGCAATATTTGACAGCTTGATTTGATTGGGCAGAGTAGTGACATGTATCGCACGTAAGCGCCTAAAATACAGGCGCAAGTGCTCATAACGAGCCACTGCACTAAGTTCGTGAGGGACCTCACTAAGTGCCAGTGACATGTATCGCACGTAAGAGACCAAAATACGGTCTCTAAGTGCTCATAACGAGCCACCTTACTAAGTTCGAAAAGACCTCACTAAGTAAGGATGACATGTATCGCACGTAAGCGCCTAAAATACAGGCGCAAGTGCTCATAACGAGGAGGCGGGCAGTTGGAGTTTCAGAATAAACAGAGGATTATACAGGAATTTGTTCCTGGCAAACAGGTGACAATGGCTCATCTGATCGCCAACCCGGATGAAGATATCTATAAGAAGCTGGGAGTTGTGGGGAACATCAGGGGAGCCCTCGGAATCCTCACCATCACGCCCAGCGAGGCGGCGATCATCGGCGCGGATGTGGCGGTGAAGGCCGCGGAGGTCAGCCTGGTGTTCGTGGACCGGTTCTCCGGTTCCCTGGTGATCTGCGGGGACGTGGCCAGCGTGGAATCTTCGCTGAAAGCGGTCCTGGATGTGCTGGAACACACCCTTAAGTTTACCCCCACCATTATTACCCGCTCATAGTGGGAATTGGGAATATTTTACAATATAATGGAGGGGAACATGAAGCGGATTATCATGATCGGGCGCGTGTCCTGTGGGAAGACCACGCTCTGCCAGAGACTGGCAGGGGACCCGCTGACCTATAAAAAGACACAGACAGTAGAGATTATCGGGCAAGCCATCGACACACCGGGAGAGTATGCGGAAAACAGAAGGCTGATGCGGGGACTGACCGTCAGCGCCGTGGATGCGGATCTGGTGGTGTTTCTCCAGAGCAGTGTGGATGAGGAGTTCAGCTTTTCACCCGGCCAGGCGTCCATGTTCGGCGCGCCTGCCGTGGGGGTGGTTACAAAGATTGATCTGGCTAAGGACGAACAGTCGGTGGCCCAGGCCAGGGAACTGCTTACACTGGCGGGGGCTGAAAAAGTGTTTCTGATCTCCAGCGTCACCGGAGAAGGAATAGATGATTTTGCAGAATATCTGCAATCATAGGAAAGGAGAGGTAGTAAATGAAAAAAAGTTTGAAGAAGGCTGTAGGTATCACAATATGTGCGGCAATGGCACTGCAGATGGCAGGCTGCGGCGGCTCCAAGAAGGCGGAGGCTGTGGATCTGAATGCGGTATCACTGGACAAGATCATTGAGGGCGCCAAGAAGGAAGGAAAGCTGGAGTCCGTAGGAATGCCCGGCTCCTGGGCCAACTGGCAGGGAACCTGGGACGGTATTGAATCTGAGTACGGTATTGACCACAATGACACAGACATGAGCTCAGGCGAGGAGATCGCCATGTTTGACGCTGAGAAGAACGCTCCCACCAAGGATATCGGTGACGTGGGCCACAAGTTCGGACCGGAAGCCAAAGAGAAGGGCGTAACGCAGTCCTACAAGACCTCCTACTGGGACAGCGTGCCGGATTGGGCAAAAGATCCGGAAGGCCATTGGATGATCGCTTACACAGGCGCTACCACATTTATCACCAACACTGATCTGGTTGCCAACCCGCCCACCAGCTGGGAAGAGGTTCGCAAGGGCGACTACAAGCTGACCATCGGCGATGTGGTTACCGGCGCTACCGGACAGGGCAATGTTCTGGCTACTGCCTATGCATTCGGCGGAGATATGGACAACCTGGAGCCGGCATTTGAATTCTGGAAAGAGATGGCCAAGGCCGGCCGTATCGACCAGGGCGATATCCTGCTTCAGAGAATCCAGGCAGGCGAGGTACAGGTAGGCGTTACATGGAGCTATAATGCGCTGACCTACAGAGATGAAACTCCCAACTATAAATTTGACGTGCGCGTGCCCTCCGATGGTTCCATTATGAGCGGATACGCCTCCATTATCAACAAATATGCGCCTCATCCATACGCAGCAGCGCTGGCCAGAGAGTATATCTTCAGTGACAAGGGACAGACCAACTTAGCAATTGCAGGCGCTATCCCCACCAGAACTGATTTCGTGGTTCCGCAGGAGATCCAGGATAAGACCATCCCTCAGGAACAGACCAAGAATTCCGTGCCGATCACTGATCCGCAGAAATACGCAGACGTTTGCGCTAAGATTGCCCAGACCTGGCAGGAAGAAATCATTCCTCTGATGAGTCAGTAACTAACTGCATGACCGGGAAGCCAGTTTCGCCTACCGGTTTCCGACCGGCGCCCCTTAAACGGGCGCCGGACTGTGCAAAATACCAGGGATACATATCCCTAATCTTGTAAGTCGATGCACAACGACGGAATGGAAATAAAAGTATGAAAAAAAATAAAAACAGGGTTTACTTGCTTGCGCTGCTGCCGTTTATTGTTGTGACATTCCTGTTTGAACTGATACCCTTGATTATGATTATTTTCAACAGCTTCATGCCTGAGGGTTCCATTGGGTTCACGCTGGAACATTATAAGGATATCTTTACCAAAGCGCTGTACCAGAGGGCCATAATCAACAGTGTCATGATATCCCTTACGTCATCGATTATCGGTATCATCATCGCATTTTTTGGAGGTATGGCAGTCCACAAGGTAGGAAATGGCAGCAGAATTAAAAATGCATTTTTAACGGTTTTAAATATGACATCCAACTTTGCAGGCGTGCCGCTGGCATTTGCCTACATGATCCTGCTGGGCAACTCAGGGCTTATGGTCCAGTTCGGCAAGGATTTCGGTATTGATGCACTGGCCAATTACAATCTGTATACCTCAGAGGGCCTGCGTCTGATCTATGTATATTTCCAGATTCCACTGTCCACGCTGCTTCTGATACCGGCATTTGAGGGTATCCGCAATGAATGGCAGGAAGCGGCAACACTGATGGGGGCCAGAACAGCCCAGTTCTGGACCAAGGTGGGCATCCCGATCCTGCTGCCCAGTATCCTGGGTACAGTCAGCGTTCTCTTTGCCAACGCCCTGGCGGCTTATGCCACGGCCTATGCGCTGCTGATGAACAACTATGCCCTTCTGCCCATCAACGTATCCGGTATGTTCGTGGGAGACGTCACCCAGCGCAAGGAAATGGGAGGCGCCCTCTCTGTGGTAATGATGATCCTGATGGTATGCGCCATCTTAATTAATAACGCGATTACCAACAAGAGCAGGAAAGGAGCGGTTAGATGAAAAAGAAAAACACAGCTGCAGTGATCTTCATCGGGCTGGTTATGGTTTATCTGCTGATCCCCCTGTTTGTGACTGCGGTTTACTCTTCATTTGAGAAGTGGACCAGCCTGCTGCCTGAACATTTCCAGCTGACCCACTACGGCGCGCTGCTGACTGAGAAAGACTTTCTCATGTCCCTGCTGCGGACGCTGGTCATCTGCGTGATCCCCATTACGCTGACAGTGCTGCTGGTGCTTCTGGCGCTGTTTGTGACCACGATCTACTATCCCCAGCTGGAGAAATATGTCCAGCTGCTGTGCATGATTCCATACATGATCCAGGGCGTTATCCTTTCGGTCAGTATCCTTTCCCTGTACGCAGGGTCGCCCACATTTTTGAGCAACCGTATTATTATGCTGACCGGGGCGTACTGCATCATTATCCTGCCGTACATCTACCAGGGCATCCGCAACAGTATGCGGGCAGTCAATATGAAAATGCTTCTGGAGGCGGCGGAAATGCTGGGCTGCACCAAGCTTTACGGCTTCTTCAGGGTGGTTGTGCCCAATATTATTTCCGGTATCACGGTGTCCTCACTTCTGGCGGTTGGCATCATTTTCGGAGATTACGTGCTGGTGCGCAACATCGCCGGTACTTCCTTCAAAAATGTGCAGGTGTACTTGTTCCTGGAGATGAAGTCTTCCAGTACCAAGGCCAGCGCGGTGTTCGTCATTATCATGATCACCACCTTCCTAATCACACTGCTGGTATTGCATTTACAGAAAAAGGACTCGGCCAAAAGAAACCGGAACGTAAAGGAGTAGAAGAGTATGGGATATATACAATTTGAAGATGTACATAAGAGCTTTGGAAATAACGAAGTGTTGAAGGGAATCACTCTGGGGGTGGAAAAAGGCCACATGGCCACCCTTTTAGGACCGTCCGGCTGCGGCAAGAGCACACTGCTGCGCTGTCTTGCCGGTCTGGAGGAAGTGACCAGCGGCAGGGTCTATCTGGACGGCAAGGATATCACGGATGTGACCCCCAGAAGCAGGAATATTGGTATGGTATTCCAGCAGTACAGCCTGTTCCCCAATATGAATGTTTATCAGAACGTGGCATTTGGACTGAATATGCAGAAATGCCCCAAGGAGGAAGTGAAGGTCAAGGTCCAGGACATCTTAAAGATCGTGGGACTGGAGGAGAAGATCGACCAGTATCCGGCCCAGCTCTCCGGCGGACAGCAGCAGCGTGTGGCCCTGGCCCGCGCCATTGTCACCGGACCTAAGGTGCTGCTGCTGGATGAGCCTTTAAGCGCCATTGATGCCAAGCTGCGCCACAGCCTGCAGATTGAGATCCGCAGAATCCAGAAGGAACTGCATATGACCACCATTTTCGTGACACATGACCAGGATGAGGCCATGGTTATGTCGGATGAAATCTACCTGTTTAACAAGGGGCATATCGAACAGTCCGGCACTCCCACTGAGCTTTACACCTCCCCCAAGACCAGGTTTGCGGCCGGATTTATCGGCAGCTACAATATATTCACGGCGGCTGAGTTTAAGACGCTGTGCGGCGCTGATGTGGATGCTCCCGATGTGGCCATCCGGCCTGAGGTGGTCAGGCTCAACTATGAGACCACTGCGGCGGCTCCTCGGTACATAACCAGCGGAACTATTGTCAACAGCCTGTCCCATGGCAATCTGGTGCGCTACACAGTTCGCTGCAACGGCGTTGACATCAACTCGGACGTGATGTTTGAGAAACACTCCCTGCTGGAGGTGGGCCAGGATGTGGAGGTGTCAATGCGCCATACCAATGTGATCATGCTGCATTAAATAAATATGAATTTGTAAATCTGCCCCGGATTCGGCTGCGCCTGGATCTGGGGCAGATTTTCCGATCTTGTAATCATTTGGGAAATGTGGTAGGATTTCCTTGGTTGTATAAACAAGCAGAGAAATGTGAAGCAAGAGGTGGACAGATGGCCAGAGCGAAATACAATGAGATATATGAGGAACTGAAAGGGCGGATCGAGCAGCTGGAGTACGGCTTCCAGGAGCTGCTGCCCTCGGAGAATACGCTGGTGAAGGAGTTCGAATGTTCCAGGAATACTGTGCGCCGGGCCATCGGCCGGCTGGCGGACGAGGGGTATGTGCAGAGCCTTCACGGCAAGGGGGTGCGGATTCTCTACCAGCCGGGTCAGCCCTCGGAATTCCTCCTGAGCGGCATCGAGAGCCTGAAGGAGGCGGTGGCCCGCAATAAGAAGGAGTACAGCACCAAGGTGGTGTGTTTTACGGAGCTGACCGTGGATGAGCGGATTCAGGACAGAACCACATTTCCTGTGGGCACGGAGATCTTTTATATCCAGCGGGTCCGGTATATTGACGGGGAGGCGCTGATTCTGGATCACAACTATTTCCTGAAGGAGTCGGCCAGGGGACTGACCCCGGAGATTGCGGAACACTCTGTCTATGAATATATGGAAAATGTTCTGGGGGAGACCATTGTCACCACCAAACGGAAGGTGACTGTGGAGCGGGCTGCCCAGATTGACGGCAAGTACCTGGAGCTGGGGGATTATAACTGCCTGGCAGTGGTCAGCAGCATGACCTACAATGCAGATGGCGTGATGTTTGAATTCACCCAGTCCCGGCACAGGCCGGACAAGTTCGCTTTTTATGATCTGGCTCACCGGGTGAAGCCGGTATAGCGGTGTATGAAACATTGGAAAGGCTCTGAAGCCCCGCAGTTTCGCGCGGGAGCTCAGAGTCATTTTTTATTGCAAAATACTTGTTGACAAACTTGTTTAAACAAGATACAATCAAAACATAAGATACTTGTTTAAACAAGTTTGTCCAAGAGCGAATGTGTCAGGGAATCAGTTCAGGAGGTAAGGATATGGGTAGGTATTCGGAGGATTCGAAGAAACTGTTGGAATATGTGGGCGGAAAGGAGAACATCGCGGCAGTCTCACACTGTGTTACCAGGATGCGTTTTGTGCTGAATGATCCGTCCAAGGCGGACACCAAGGCCATTGAGGGGCTGTCCAGCGCCAAGGGGACATTTACCCAGGCGGGGCAGTTCCAGGTGATTATCGGCAACGAGGTCAGCAGCTTTTACAATGACTTTGTGGCAGTGTCCGGGCTGGAGGGGGTCACGAAGGAGGCGGTGAAGGACGCGGCGAAGCAGAACCAGAGCTGGCTGCAGCGGCTGATGAGCAGCCTGGCGGAGATCTTTGCGCCTCTGATTCCGGCCATTATTGTGGGAGGCCTGATTCTGGGCTTCAGGAATGTGATCGGGGAGATCGCCCTCTTTGACGGCGGCACCAGGACGCTGACCCAGATCTCTGTGTTCTGGGCGGGGGTCAACAGTTTTCTGTGGCTCATCGGCGAGGCGGTGTTCCACTTCCTGCCGGTATGTATCGTGTGGTCCATCACCAAGAAGATGGGCACCACCCAGGCCCTGGGCATTGTGCTGGGCATTACCCTGGTATCCCCTCAGCTGCTGAACGCTTACGCGGTGGCCACCACAGCGGCGGCGGAGATTCCGAAGTGGGATTTCGGCCTGTTCCAGGTGGATATGATCGGCTATCAGGCCCAGGTGCTGCCTGCCATACTGGCTGGTTTTACGTTGGTGTATCTGGAGCGGTTCTTCAGGAAGATCTGCCCGGCTGTTATTTCCATGATCGTGGTGCCGTTCCTCTCACTGTTGATCTCTGTGATCGTGGCCCACGGTATCCTTGGCCCCATCGGCTGGAAGATCGGCAGCGTGATCTCTGATTTTGTAAACGCGGGCCTGACTTCTTCTTTAAAAGGCGTATTTGCGGCGGTGTTTGGCTTCGCCTACGCGCCTCTGGTAATCACGGGACTCCACCACATGAGCAATGCCATTGATCTGCAGCTGGTAGCAGATTTCGGCGGCACCAACCTGTGGCCCATGATCGCGCTCTCCAACATTGCCCAGGGGTCTGCGGTGCTGGCCATGATCTGCCTCCAGAAGAAGGATGCAAAGGCCAGGGAAGTGTCCGTGCCGTCCTGTATCTCCTGTTATCTGGGCGTGACTGAGCCGGCCATGTTCGGCGTCAACTTAAAATACGGCTTCCCCTTTATCTGCGGTATGATCGGCTCTGCCCTGGCGGCAGTGGTATCCGTGGCTAGCGGAGTGCGGGCCCAGACCATCGGGGTAGGCGGTATCCCGGGTATCCTGTCCATACAGCCCCAGCATATAGGAATGTTCGCGGTGTGCATGTTGATTGTGGTGGCAGTGCCCTTTGGCCTCACCTATGTGGTGGGGAAGAGGAAGGGTGTGGATCAGATCGAGGAGGCCGGCGGACAGTCCGGTGTGGTATCCGCAAATGTGAGCAGAGCGGAAGCGCCCACAGAACTGCGCGCCTTTGCCACCGGCAGGGTGATCTCCGTGGAGGAGGTTCCGGACCAGGTATTTGCCTCCAAGGCTCTGGGGGACGGCATCGCTGTCTGGCCTGAGGATGGGATCTTGAGGGCCTCCGCCGATGGTACGGTGGCTGTGGTGATGGAGGGAAGCCTCCACGCCTGCGGCATAGTGCTGGACAATGGGATGGAGCTGCTGTACCATGTGGGGCTGGATACCGTGGATATGAAGGGGAACGGCTTCAAAGCATTTGTGCAGACCGGGGACCGTGTGAAGGCGGGGGATGTGCTGCTGGAATTCGACCGTGAGAAGATCCGGGCAGCCGGACACCAGGATGTGGTGATTATGGTCGTGACCAATATGGGCAATGCCAGTGAGCTGAAATGGACGTCTGCAGACAGGACTGCGGCGGGTAATGATGTAATAGCAGATATTATGGAGGATAAAAAGTGAGTAATTTTAAAAACAGCACCATCTATCAGATATATACCAAATCCTTTTGCGACTCTGACGGGAATGGGGTCGGCGACCTGAGAGGCGTGGTGAGCAAGCTGGACTATTTGCAGGAGCTGGGGGTGGACTATATCTGGCTGACGCCCTTTTTTCCCTCCCCTCAGCGGGACAACGGCTACGATGTCTCCGATTATATGAATGTGGACCCCATGTTCGGAACCCTGGATGATGTGAAGGATCTGATCTGCCGGGCGGAGGAACGTGGAATCGGCTGCATGTTCGACATGGTGTTCAATCACACCTCCACAGCCCACCTGTGGTTCCAGCGGGCGCTGGCGGGGGACCCGGACTATATGGATTACTACATTTTCCGGGACGGCGGGCCGGAGACTCCGCCCACCAACTGGCAGTCCAAGTTCGGCGGTTCTGCCTGGGAGTATGTGCCTGGGCTTAAGAAATGGTACCTCCATCTGTTTGACGTGACCCAGGCGGATTTGAACTGGGATAATCCCAGGGTAAGGGAGGAGCTTAAGCAGGTGGTACTGTTCTGGAAAAATCTGGGTGTTAAGGGCTTCCGTTTTGATGTGGTGAACCTGATCTCCAAGCCGGAGCTGCTGGAGAACGATTACCAGGGGGACGGCCGCAGGTTCTACACCGATGGCCCCCATGTCCATGAGTACCTTCAGGAGCTGACCAGGGATACCGGGATTGAGGAAATGGTGACAGTGGGGGAGATGTCCTCCACCTCCCTGAATAACTGTGTTGGTTATACTCAGCCGGAGCGGCGGGAGCTGTCCATGGTGTTCAATTTCCATCATTTGAAGGTGGACTATAAGGACGGGGATAAATGGAAGATTATGGAGCCTGACCTGGAGCAGCTGAAGGAGCTGTTTATCAGCTGGCAGGAGGGAATGCAGGCAGGCGGCGGCTGGAATGCCATGTTCTGGTGCAACCATGACCAGCCCCGGGCCATTTCCCGGTTTGGGGACGATCAGAATTATTGGAAGGAATCCGGGAAAATGCTGGCCACGGCCGTTCATTTCATGCGGGGCACCCCCTACATTTACCAGGGGGAGGAGCTGGGGATGACCAATGCGGGGTATCAGGATATCTCCCAGTACCGGGATGTGGAAAGCCGGAATTATTATGAGATCCTGCGGAGCCAGGGGCTGGATGACGCTGAGGCGCTGGAGGTGGTGGGGAAACGTTCCAGGGACAACGGCCGGACTCCTATGCAGTGGAACGGGAGGCCCGGGGCTGGATTTACGGCGGGGGACAGCTGGATCGGCATCCCGGAGAATCACCGCTATATCAATGTGGAGGCGGAGCTTGCGGACCCTGACTCCATTCTCAACTACCATAAAAAGCTGATCGCTCTGCGCAGGGAATCCCCTGTGATCGCAGAGGGGGATATATCCTTTATCTGCCGGGATGTGCCTGGGCTGCTGGCCTATGTCAGAAGATGGGAAGGGCAGGAACTGATGGTATTCTGCAATATGACCGGGCAGGAGCTTGGGTTGGACAGCTCTGTGCGGTTTGATGGGTTCAAGTTTCTGGTTGGAAGCGACAGGGTGGCTGAAGGCAGAATGCAGCCTTACCAGAGCGCGGTGTATATACGGGAGTAGATATGAAAAGGGGCTGTGAAAAAATGGAGTTGATTGAACACCATTTTTTCCAGCTCCTTTTTATAAACGGAATAGGGATTCACTTTTAAGAGATTGCGGATGAAACAATTTGATCCATAAAGTCCTGGATTGTTTCAGCACGGGCAGCCAGCTTCAGCCATGCCCGCAAATTGGTATAATCGGTTTCACTTCGTATACGCTTCTCCAGTTCCGGAGGGACGGAGTTCAGGTCATGCAGAAGGGATAGAATGTTTTCGATGTTTTCTTCAATTTTGCCTTCAGCGATGCCTTTCGCTTTACCTTCCGCGATGCCTTCCGCTTTGCCTTCAGCGATGCCTTCCGCCTTACCTTCCGCAATGCCCTCAGCCTTGCCTTCTTCGAAACTGATCTGCTTCTCGCTTTTGATATGAAGCTCCTCATCATATTCCGACAAGATCAATTCTTTCACCTCCTCGCGATGCTTCAGCAAAAATCCTTTTAGAATCTCATGTTTAATACATTCGTCAACCGCCCGGTCCACGGCGGCTTCCAGCGTTAGACCCTGGTTCAGACCCTGGCGGACTTCATTGACAAGATATGCGTATTCATAGAGCTTCCGGCTGCTCTTTAGAATCTGCTGGTTGTGCCC
>URUZ01000037.1 GCA_900551225.1 uncultured Clostridium sp. | reverse complement strand
GGAAACGTTTCACTTCTTTCATTTTTTCACACGACTGCGTGTCGTTCAGTAACGACTATTTCAATAGTTGATGTGCTCAGGCTGCCCACTGTTTAACAGTTATTCTTTTGTCATTGCCATACTCAAAAAAGGGCATAACCCTTTCATGGCATATTCCACACCAGAAACAGCTATACCCTTCCTTCCACACAACACTCAATTACCCTCAACACAAAAGGACTCCCCAGCCTTGGCCCCCAACTCCAACAGCCGTCCCCTCAGCCTCTCCTTCACATCCCCATACCCAGCATCTCCAACGAGATTCTTCTTCTCCAGCGGATCATATTCCAGATCAAACAGATATTTCTCCCTGTAAACAGGGCTGCCGCTTTCCGTCCATGGGTTAACCTCAGGTGCATATACCACATATTTATACCGCCTGGTGCGCAAGGCCCTGCCCACAAAGCTTTCGCTGATCTGTATATAGACCTCCTCCTCCCAGTCAGGGGCAGACACCTGCTGGAGCGGCCGACCCTGGAGATTCAGTTTGTCAGTTTCGATCCCGGCCGCTGTCAGAATGGTCCTGGGCAGGTCCAAAAGGCTGACCACCCGTTCTTCCTTTACCCCCTTACCAAAACCCTCCCCTTTGATCAGCATAGGCACATGGATGGTTCCCTCAAAGCTGTTGCGCTTATAGTCATCATAACCGTTTTCCGCCACCTCGTCCGTGTGGGTGCGGAAATGGCAGCCGTGGTCGCTGGCATAGATTACCATGGTCTGCCCATAGATCCCCTTTTTCTTCAGCGCGTCAATCACTCGGCCGAAATTGGCATCCAGGGCATTGCAGCAGCCCAGGTAGTCCGGGTAGAATTTCTCCCAGTCCCCCTTCCCAGGCTCCAGGTCAGGCGGAGGTACAAAATCTCCGAACCGCTCCTTACTCCCCTCCGGCCCCTCATAGTCTCCCCTGTCATTCTGATGGTGGGGCTCAATATGGGAAACCATCAGAAAAAACGGCTCTTCCCTGTCATACTCCTCTATATAACGGACCGCGTGGTCTGTCAGGCAGTCTGTCCTGTATCCTGTGAATTCCTGTTTGTTATCATCCTTGTCAAACACATAGCCGCCATAGCCATGTGATGTAAACTCCAGCACATCCGCAGCCATCCAGTAATCATCATATCCGCCCCGCCGCTCCATGGGAACCGGTATGGTTTCATAGTGGTTCTCATGCTCATCCGAAGCCAGATGCCATTTCCCCACATAAGCCACCCGGTATCCGTCCTCACGCAGGTAAAGGGCCAGGGTTTTCTGCGCCAGAGGAAGGGCGACCGCATTGCGGTAGCAGCCGGTCTGGGTTGGATACAGCCCGGTCTGGAGCATGGCTCTGGCCGGACCGCACACCGGCTGGGGCGTAAATGTATTGGAAAAGTTCACCGCGTCCTCACATGCAAACCGGTCCAGGCACGGTGTAACCGGCAATGGCTGCCCATTGCAGCCCAGGGTGTCCGCCCGCTGCTGGTCGGAGAAGAAAAACACAATATTCTGCCTCTGTTTCATAACTTCCTCCATTTCTCAAACCTACTCCTTAACCGCCCCGGCGGTAAGGCCCGCGATCATGTATTTCTGCAAAAAGATAAATATAATCAGAATGGGAATGGCTGCGCCCACCGCTGCTGCCATAACCCTTCCCCAGTCATAGTTGTACTCGCCCAGATAGGTCATGGCGATACCTGAGGCAAGGGTGCGCATCTCGGTCTTGTTGACCAGGGTCAGGCCCCAGAGGAAATCTTCCCAGGAAATCAGGAAGGAGTACAACCCCACGGCCAGGATTCCCGGCTTTACCAGGGGCAGGATGACCTGTACCAGCGTCCTTCCCTTGGAACAGCCGTCAATATAAGCCGCCTCCTCCAGGGACTTGGATATGGTGTCAAAAAATCCTTTGAGAATCCACACCGACATGGGAAGCGCGTTGGTGGAGCAGGCCAGCACCAGAGCCGTGTAGGTATTCAAAAGCCCCAGGCGGAAGTACATATTGTAAAGGGCTATGAGCAGCGTCATGGCCGGGAACATCTGGGTGGACAGAAACAGCATCATCACAAACTTGCTGCCCCTGAAACGGTATCTGGAAAATGAATAGGCCGCCAACACCGCCAGGATCAAGGTCACCAGGGTGGTAATTCCCGATACAATCACATTGTTCCTGTAGAATATAAGGAACTTGCCGTCCGTCAGTATCCCCCTGTAATTGGCCATGGTGGTGGTCACCGGGACAAACTGGGGCGGAAGCTTTAATATGGCCTCATTGGGTTTGATGGAGGTGAGCAGCATCCAGTATATGGGAAAAACAAAGCATATGGTAATGGCTGCAATCGATGCATATTTGAGAATAGACTGCCAGGTTTTCTTTTTCATCTGCGCACCTCCTTAATATTCCACTTCTTTGGCGGAAAGGACCTTGTTGTAAACAGTGGAGAAAATAATCAGGAACACCAGCCAGCACACGCCGATGGCAGCGCCCTTACCCAGGTTAAAGCCTGAGAACGCGGTCTCATAGGTGTACAGCGGCAAGGTGGTTGTCGCTCTCACCGGGCCTCCTCCTGTCATGGTGAAGAACAGCACAAACATCTGGAAATTGGACACAATGGAGGTGAGGGTCACTGTCTTTACAACAGGCATGATGCAGGGGACCGTGATACATAAGAACTTCTGCACTCCGGTGGCCCCGTCTATCTCAGCCGCCTCCTTCAGATCCTCGGGCACCGTCTGGAGCCCGGATAAAAGCATGATCATCATAAGGGGCATCTGCTTCCACACCGCAGATATGACCACGCCCATCATGGCTGTCTTTGGGCTGCCGAGCACACTGAAATCCCCCAGATTCAGAAGATAGTTCACAACGCCGTACTGGGGCTGGAATATGAACATCCAGGTAACTGCCACCACCAGGGAGGGGATGGTCCATGGAAGGAATAAGAGGCTGCGGAACAGCTTTCTCCCCTTCAGGTTTTTGCTGTTGAGCAGGAGCGCAACGCCCAGGCCGATAAAAAACTGGAACACAACTGTACTGCACACATAGACCAGGGTGCGCCCAAAGGTGCGTATAAACTCCATATCCTTAAACACAGCCTTGTAGTTGCCAAAATTGTTCCAAGTGATATTGTTCATGTCCAGCAGGTTGTAGTGATAAAAACTCATTCCAATTACAACAAAAACAGGTATGATGATGGTGACCATCAGCATAGCCACTGCAGGCACCAGAAGCATCACCATAAACCAGTTGACTTTTTTCTTTGTTCCCATGCTAACCTCCCATTGATAAAAGTGGAGCGGATGCAGGATGATCTGCAGCCGCTCCTGATTCAGACTGATGCTTCCTGACTTCTGAATTCACGTTCTAATTACTGTCCATACATCTCCTTGATGGTAGAATTGGTTTCCTCCAGCACTGTTGCAATGTCCTCATTGTTGACAACAATACGCTCTATTGCCTTTGTCACCTCGTTCATGGCATTGTCAAACATCGCGTTGGTTGCAGGAAGGGGGCTGGCTGTCTCAGACTGTTTATTAAATACCTCCATAAAATAATCTTCATTCATCTCAGGAAGGGTTGCAATGGATTTCCTTGCTGAGAGAACCGCATTGGATTTGTGGTATTTTAACATTGCATCCTTGCCGATCAGGTACTCTACCAGACGGATGGCTGCTTCCTTGTTCTCTGATTTCTCAAATACGGCCAGCTGATGCTCCGTATACACAGTTTCACTTCTGCCTGTCTCCCCAGCCGGTATAATGGCTATTCCCATCTTTGCATCGAATTCCTCGCCGATTCCGCTGCTGGCCCTAAAGGCGCCGCGGCCCATATCCCCGTCAAATATAATGCCAATCTGACCGGATGCGAACAGTCCGCGTAAATCCTTGATTTCAAGTCCTGCGGGAATCACCTTGGCATCCACCAGCTCTTTGGTCCAGGTCAGAGCTGCCACATTGCCCTCATTATTCAGGTCTACCACACCGTTCCCATCTACAAAATGTCCGCCGAAGGTATAGAAGATACCGTTAAATACAGTTCCTGTATGGGCAACCTTACCGGTGGGAATCCCCAGGCCGTAGATGGTGTTGCCGGAATCGTCCTTGCCAAGGGCTGCTACTGCCTTGGCTGCCTCTGTCATCTCCTCCCAGGTGGCAGGTGCCTTCTGGGCATCCAGGCCCGCCTTGGTAAATAAATCCTTGTTGTAATACATGGCAATGGGGTGAGGCGCCCATGACAGTGCCTTTACCTTGCCGCCATATGTCGTACCGGAGAGATAGCCTGGATAGATATCATCCAGCACATCCTTGGAAGCCAGGGAATCCAGCTCCGCCAGGATGCCGGCCCCGTTAAACGCGCTCATCATCTGCGAATTGCCCATAATCACGTCAGCTGCATTGCCTGAAGTACCTGCAATCAGGACCTGGTCCTTGTACTGGTTAAAGGGAATGGCCTGGGACTCCACCTTGATGTCCGGATTCTCAGCCATGAAATCATCCAGCATCTCCTTGAAGATTGCCGATGTGGCCTCCTCCGCCTCCAGCCAGTTGCTGATTGTAATTGTCACCTGTTCCCCCGAAGCAGATGATTCTGCCGCCTCTGTCTTAGCCGCCTCTGTCTTGTCTGCCTCTGTCTTAGCCGCCTCCGTGGCCGCAGCCGTGGCGGATGTCTGACCGCCTCCGCAGCCGCTGAGAGCCAATCCTCCCACCATCAGCGCCGACATCATAACCGCAAGTGTTTTTCTCATGAAATACCTCCTCTTCTTTGCGCAGCCTGTGCTGCGGACCATATCGTCCCGTTTCAAATACCGTACTTAAATTATAAACAAAGTCCCTCCAAAGTTGAAGGGACATAAATTTTGGTTTTAGTGCTATTTTTATAGTTTTCAGCTGCTATTTGTTATTTTTTTGTCTATATCAACGGTCTGCGTTTGGTGTTGTACCAAATTTTTCCTTATAGATCCTTGTAAAATGCTTTGTGCTCCCATACCCCACCATCTCCGCAATGGCTCCAATCTTTAAGTCCGTGTTGAGAATCAGATTGCGCGCCTTTTCCATGCGCAGGTCCGTCACATAATCAATGTATTTTTTTCCGGTCTGTTTCTTAAACAGCGTGGAAAAATAAGCCGTATTCATATTGACCGCCTGGCTCACCTCCTCCAGGCTAATACTGCTGTAAAAATGATTCTCTATGTAGTGGATCGCCTTGCCAATACTTCCCCCGTCATCCGCCGTCTCTGCCGTTGTGCTGCCTGCCGCCTTCACCTCTGCCTTTATATCCAGCAGCCGCTCCAGACAGGCAGTCACCTCAAAACGGTTCAAGGGCTTTAGGAGATATTCCCGCACCCCGCAGCGGATGGCTGTCCTGGCGTATTCAAAATCCCGGTACGCACTGATGATCACATAGCTGCACTGCGCCCCGTCATCCTGGGCCTTTTCAATCATCGTCAGACCATCCATCACAGGCATACGGATATCCGTAATCACCACATGGGGTTCCCACATTGCGATGGCTTTATAGCCCTCCATCCCGTTATCGCACTCCTGAATCTGGGCATCCTGGCACACACTTTCCACGATTTTGCAGATCCCTTTGCGTATTAAAACCTCATCCTCACATACCAGAATCCGTTTCATTCTCATCCTCCCCCCTCTCCAGTGGAATCCTCAGCGACACGATGGTTCCGGTCCCTGCCCCGGAACGCAGGGTCACCCGGCTCTTTCCCCCGAACAAAAGCCTCAGCCTCCGGCTTAAATTGCGCAGCGCATAGCAGTCCATGGTATTTTCCTGACAGTCCGGGTCCAGCAGCAGGCGCACCCTAGCAAGCCGCTCATGGGAAACTGTGGTCCCGTCATTAAATATCCTCAGCTCCAGAAATCCCCTCCGCCTGCATATGGAAACCAGAATCCGTTTGTGGTTGGGCGTTTCATCGAACCCATGCCGGAACGCGTTTTCCACCAAGGGCTGCATGGTAAGCCTGGGCAGCTTTTCCTGCCGGCATGATTCCTCCACCTGGTACTCCATAAGAAAGCGGTCCGGAAAACGGATTTTCTGGATGGTTACATAATTCCTAACATTTTCCAATTCCTCCTGCACCGTTACCAGCGGGGACGGCTCCATGGAATAGCGCATCATCATGGAAAATGCCTGGGTCATATCTACGATCTCATAGTGATCCCTGACCAGGGCCATCATGGAAACGCTCTCCAGCGTATTGTATACAAAGTGGGGATTAATCTGGCTCTGAAGGGCGCGCAGGGTTGCCTGCTGGCTCTCGATTTTCACCAGGTACTCATTCTCAATCAGCTGTTTCATATCCCTTGCCATGGTGTTAAAACTGCGCGCAAGTTCTCCAAGCTCATCCTTCAGCCCGTCCTTAACCTCCACATCCAGATCTCCTGCGGCAATCCGTCTGGTGGCCTCCCCCAGCCGTATGATCCTGCCGGCCACCCAGTCCGCCAGCCTTTTATCCATCAGGTAGATCAGAAGCACCAGCACTGCCATACCGGCAATAAAGTATACAAAAGCCGCCGTATAGCCCTGGCGCAGCTCATTCATCTGAAGCCTGTATTCCACCTGGCTGTTAAACATCCTGGAATAGGAGTACAGGGACACGAAATGCCCCTCTGTCCGGTCATGTTCTGAGATAATCCGGTTTCCTGCAAACACAATGGCATCTCCGTCCCCGGACACCAGATCGTAAAAAGGCTGAACCATGGCCTGCTGATCCAGCTCCATATAGACCAGGCCCAGCACCTCCCCGTTGCGCACGCTGATGATGTTGGACGCCAGAATCCATACAGGCCTCTGGTCCTGTACCGATACCCCTTCGGTCTGCACAAAGGCCTCCCGGCCTGACAGCAGATCTTCAAACCAGGGCACTCCCCCATATATCTTGGACAGCGACTGGTCCGAAAAATCCCTGGAATATGTCTTATCCACCTCTCTGATATAGATGGATATGGCGGCTGTCCTTCTCCCCACCGTGGACGCATTGGCAAGCCTGTTCCTCAGGAAATCACGCAGGTCAAGCTGCTCTTTATAGGTGCCTGCCACATAATTATCAATGGCTGTCTGCACATTCATATCCGTCACCATGAACCCCAGGCTCTCCAGGGCCTGGTTGTAATACCCGTCCATCTCCTCCACGGTCTTGTCCAGCAGCAGCTGGGCCTGGCGCCTGGCACTCTCAGCCCCCGTGTTGGCAAACACAAAAAAGACCACTGCAAATGTAACCACGATCGGCACAATTGCCACCAGCCATGTGGATAATATCAACTTCTTACGAATGGGGGCATTCTTAAATGCCCCCAGCCCAAAAAGCTGTTTCATGCCCTTTAAATCCCTCCCCATATCCCAACGGTTCCTCTTTCTGTATTTTTCTGTATTATATCATGAAAATGTAATAATGCAAAATATGTTTACACATTATAATCCATCATTTTGCACAATATCCAAAATTTTAAAAAGCAGCGGACATTCACATCATGGAAATGTCCGCTGCTTCTATATAACCGCTATATAACCGCTATTCTGTTTGATCCGCCTGGTCCGCAGCCTCCCCCTTCACCTTCCTGGTGGCCTTGGGCAGATTCCAGCAGTACCGCGTGGCCAGCAGCCGGATCACCACCACCAGGCAGGCGCTGACCACCACCGCCAGGTCAATATCCGTCATCCCCAGAAGGGTCACATAGGTGATGGCGCCGATGATGGACGCACAGGCATAAAAATGCTTCCGCAGGATGTAGGGCGTCTGTCCTGCCATGATATCCCGCAGCACACCGCCGCCCACACCGGTGAGCACTCCCAGAAATGCTGCCAGAAAATGATAATCTCCGTATCCGGCCATGACCGCGGTGTTGATTCCGGTTACAGTGAATGCGCCCAGTCCCACAGCATCAAAGATATTCATCACCTTTTCATACATCTCAATGGAACGGCTCTCCAATATCCTCTGGTTCAGCCTGACCACCGCAAAGAGGGCCAGCACAGTCAGAAATCCTGCGATCACATAGACCGGGTTGGTGAAAAGGGCTGGGGGAACATTTCCCAGGATCATGTCCCGCAGCATTCCGCCGCCCACAGCCGTGGTCACCCCCAGCACCACAACCCCCAGCAGATCCAGCTCCTTCTTGATCGCCACCATGGCCCCCGATGAGGCGAATGCCACTGTCCCGATCATTTCTATAATAAAAAATATGGTTATATTACCCAGCATTTCCCTATATCCTCCGTACATTTCATCATCTGTATAATCCAAAACAAGATATTATACGATAAAACAGAGCATGTCAAGTATCTTTTAACAGCTTGTAAACATCTTGACATTTTAGTGAAATCAAAATATGGTAGTTATATTGACTATACAAGGAGGAACAGGCTATGTACACAATCGCTGATTTGCTGAAAACAGCCGACATAAAAGAGATCCGGCTGGTGGCGGGCGCAGGAGGGGTTGGCAATGAGATCTCCTGCACCAACATCATGGACAATCCTGATACATTTGACTGGCTGGCTACGGGCGAATTCCTGCTGTCCACGGGTTATATCTTTAAAGATGATGAAGCCCTGCAGAGAAAGGTTGTCAGAAGGCTGTCGGAGATCGGCTGCTCTGGGCTGGGGATCAAGATCAACCGTTATCTGGCCGGTTTTCCCTCCTGCATGGTGGAGGAGGCGGAGGATCTGGATTTTCCGCTGATTCAGCTCCCCTTTGGCTATTCCTTATCCACCATCAGCTCTCTTGTGAACAGGAATATCAACCTTTCGGACAGAAACAGGATGGAACAGGCATTGGTAATACACAGGGAATTGACCAAGGCAACCCTGAAATCAGGGCGGCTGAATGAGATTGCGCGCATCGCGGTGGGCTTTCTCTGTAATCCCATCCTGATCTTCGACAGCAGCTGGCGCCTGCTCTGCCTGGAAGATTGTCCCCAGAACCCCATTCCAGTCAATGAGGTGATCTCCATCCGCCACAAATCCGCTGTGCTGCCCCCGGAATTCACGGACAGTATGCCCGAGTCCCTGGATCAGTTCCGCAAGACCATCACCAGACAGCTCTGCCTGCCGGGCGGGCAGCATGTCATATGCCGGATCATGCCGGTCCCGGCTTATGACAGTGATGTATACGGCTATATCCTGGTGTGGGAGACAGCCAGAACCCTGGATTCCACCGACTATATCGCCCTGGAACAGGTAGCGCTGAGCGTGGCCATCGAGCGCCTGCGCGCCAGGGAGCTGGAGGAGATCAAGGTCAGGATCAAACGGGACTTTTTCGATGACCTGCTGTCAGGCAACATTGAATCCCTGGCCGCCATCCGCTCCCTGGCTGAATTACACGGCCTCAATCTAAAGAGCAAATACTGCTGTATGCTGATCCGCTATGACTGGAGCGCCCCTGAGGACCGGCTGATGAACCAGCAGCAGCTGAACGCGCAGTCCAAACGCTGTGTGGAGCTGTGCAAACAGATTGCCCGGCAGTCGGACGTGACGGCCATCTGTATCCCCCACAGTACCCAGACGATCCTGCTGTTAGAGGCCTGTGATGATCCCGAGGCCCACGAAAAGAAAGTGCGCCGGCTGGCCGAGGACCTGCACGAGGGCCTGGCCCCCTATTTCACAGGGAGTCCCCTGGTGGTGGTCATCGGCGATGTAACCGGCATCACCCAGATCTCGGATGCATTTGCCGAGGTGCAGCAGACCGTCCGGCTGTTCCGGGACTCCGGTTCCAGGCATCCCATCGTCTGTGTAAAAGACTACGCGGTGCTGCATCTGCTGGACAAAAATATAGACCGGCAGCATTTGTCCGAATTTGGAAGAAAATGTCTGGGCGGGCTGATCTCCTATGACAAAGAAAACGGAACCCGGCTTCTGCAGACCCTGGATACCTATTTTTCCGTGTCGGGTAATATAACCGAGGCCGCCAAATGCATGTACATCCACCGCAATACCTACATCTACCGGCTGGATAAGATAAAGGACATTTTAAAGGACGATTTTACCAGTCCGTCCAGGATGCTGGAATACCAGGTGGCGCTGCTGGCGCTGAAGCTGGAACGCGCCTGAGGCAGTCTGCCCGGGCTGCTTGGGCTTGGCGCACAATCAATCCGGCCCCAATCTGTAACTTCTTCCAATGACATTGAACGCTGATTTCCTTATACTTGACATCATACATATCTATTGAGTCCCGTCAGAATTCACCACTATCACAGGAAAAGGAGGAATTTCCATATGCTTTCAATTAACATGCTGAATAACCCAAGACTCAGCGTTTCCCCTGAACCGCCTTATGACGTGCTACAGGCCTTTGTCAGAGAGAACCACATTGCTCTGCAGGGTTCCGGCAGCGGCGCTCTGTCCGGCCTGGTATTTGCAATCAAGGATGTCTTTAAGGTGTTGGGAAGCACCTGCGGCAACGGCCATCCTGACTGGCTCCGCACCCATGGCCCCGATGAATTTACCACCAGCATTGTGGCCCGCCTGCTGGATGAAGGCGCTGACCTTGTGGGCAAAACCATCTGCGACGAGCTGTGCTTCAGCATCAGCGGCGAAAACTGGAATTACGGTTCCCCCTTCAATCCCCATGACCCAAGGCGTTTTACCGGCGGATCTTCCAGCGGCTCCGCGGCGGCCACGGCAGGCGGACTGGTTGATTTTGCCCTGGGCAGCGACTGCCTTGGCTCTGTCCGGGTACCTGCCAGCTACAACGGGGTCCTTGGGATGCGCCCCACCTATAAGCGGGTTCCCTCTGACGGCGAGGCGCCCTACTGCGCAAGCATGGATGTGCTGGGATTCGTCAGCAGCAGCCCCGGCACCTTCAAACGTGTGGCCCGGGTCATGCTGGGCGAGGACAAGAAAAAGACTTCCTTCAGGAAGCTGCTGGTGGCCGCAGACTGCTTCGGCGCGGTCAACCAGGACGTGGCCCAGGCTCTGAAGCCCGCTGTGGAACACATCGGGGGCCGCCTGGCCTCTGTGGAGAATGTCACCGTATGTCCTGAGGGGCTGGATCAATGGGTGGAAATATTCCGCATTATCCAGGGCTACGAGGTGTGGGAAAGCTATGGCGGCTGGATCAGGAAATACCGTCCCCGCCTGTCCCGCGGCCCCAAGGAACGGCTGGAATGGGCCTCCACCATCACGCTGCGGGAATACAGGGCAGCCTATGAGCAGCGCCGGCGCATCATAGACCGCCTGGATCAGCTGCTGTCCGAGGACTGCGTCCTGTGCATGCCCACCGCCGCCTCTGTTGCCCCACTCAGAAGTGCTCCGCTGGAGGAGATCAACGCCACCCGCCTGCAGTCCACCTCCCTTCTCTGCGTTTCGCCCCTGTCCTGCACGCCCCAGATTACGCTGCCCCTGGTGGAACAATATGACGTTCCCCTTGGCACCACGCTGATCGGCCCAAGAGGCAGTGACCTGTCTCTGGCGGAGCTATGTACTGACATGGTGGAAAGCTTTCCTGGCAAGCGCCTGTAGCCACCGCAAAAAAAGGACGGCAGTATATGAATGAGCTGAATCGAAAACGCTCCTTCATATATTGCCGTTCCTTCGTTAAACTTTATGACTGCATTAAGACCACGTTAAGACCGCAGCAGCATATTCAGATTTGCAATCTGCTCAGTCATCTCTTCCATTGCCAGCTCATTGATCCGGCCTTCCCTCATCAGCGGAATCCCGGCCTTCAGCCTGTCATCTCCCCGGCCATACTCCAGAGTGACGTAGCGCGTCCCTGAACAACCGGCCGCCTCCCCGCCCTTCCAGCAGTGCTCCACCACCTCCCCCAGCAGCTTGTATCCCTCCGGGTGGATCTTGGTGTGGGCCATCAGCCCGGTTTCCGTGCGCATCCACCCGTTGATATGGATTTCATACAGCCGGTTCAGGGGCAGGCGGCTGATATACTCCCTCACATCCATATCCAGCTGTGTGGCTGAACCGTAGGCGTGGCTGATATCCAGCAGGAAGTCAACATCCGCCTCCTCCACAATCTCCCGGATAAAGTCCGGCTGTACACACACATCATTATAAAACAGGTCCGAAAATGGATTGCCGTCCACATTTTCCAGGGATAAAAACTCCAGCTTACCCAGGGAATCCTTTAGAAAAGAAATATTATCCAGTATGATCTGTTTCCGCCGGGCCGCTGTATAACCGGTATCCCCGCCGCACAGATGCAGGGAAGCCCCCTTCACTCCAGCCAGGCTGAAGATACGCCGGGCTGTGTCAGGGCTGAACTTCTCCCGGAAATCCTCTGCCCCAATATCATTGCCCCGCTGCCCCAGCCCATGAATCATCACCGGGCGCAGCCTCTGGGTCTCCTGAATCCAACGCTCATACGTCTCCATCGTGGGATCGTCAAATACCTTCATCTGGAACCCAAGGGAGGGGTATTTGAAGGCATCAATGTCAATCTTTCCCTGGCGGACCAGCTCCGCTGTTTCCTCATAATAGTTGCAAGCAAGTCTGATCTGATATGGCATAGTCTCTCCTCTCTCTGTTCTTGCCTGGCCTGCGCTCCGGACCAGTGAGGGCTCTGGGCCGGCTTCTGCTGCCCGCTCCGGGAAGCGCCCTGCATCCGCTGCAGCCGCCCTCATATCCTTCCCAGCCCACTACAGGCTCCCGTTTCTGCACACCGCCGCAATCTCCCGCTCATACCACGGCTTCGGCTCCTCCTCCGACTCATACGCCCTGGCAAACATTCCGTAAATCTGGCCGTAGGTTGCAGATGCCCGGAGAAGATCCGCAATCTGCTGCGTATACAGCGGCAGAATCTTCAGCCCCTTTACATTCCTGGCGCCGTCCGGGCTGTAATACACCATGTCTTTGCGCAGGCGGAAGTCTGAGATTACATTGTAGTTCACATTGGTGGAGGTAAACACACAGTATGCCTCCTCCTCCCCGCTGGCCAGCCGGTAATCGCCCAGATGCCTGGACACCGGCTCCATCTCCATGCGCCTCTGCCCTGATTTATCCGACAGCGTGGCCTCGATTAACAGGGTGTGGGCCGGATAATCCGCCGTCTCCTCATATTTCCACACGATATCCGCCTCGCCCCCGCCGGCGTGGGTCCTGGGCAGCAGATCCGCCTCCAGGGACAGGTTCATAAACTCCAGCACATTGCCCTTGCAGCCGCTTAAGCGGTACCAGGCCACTGCTGTAATATATTCGTAAATGGTGGGAATATCCGCATTGTCTGTCACCAGACGGTGGATCTCCCCATCCTGGCGTCTTTCCATCATTCCCATCAGCTCCACCAGTGCCTTGGCGGTAAACCGTTTCTCCACCAGACGGTCAAACCTGGCATAGCGCTGGGCCTTCAGGATCTCCTTCGCGGTCCGGCTGTCCGTCACCGTCTGCCCCACCGCCTTGCTCAGCAGCTCATAGAGCCGTTCTTCCCGGATGGCAAAACAGGGGGCAATGGCCTCCAGGGAGATGTTCGCCTCCAGGTCTGCACTGCGGGTAAATGCATACCCCGGCAATTCCCCCGCCGCCTCGCCGAAGAAGCACTGGGGCAGCACATCCAGCCGCACCTTCCCGTCCTCGAAGATCACCACGTCCGTCACCTTAAAATACCGCCTGTTCAGATCAAAATAGTCCGACAGCGTGGCCTTGGCCTTGATCAGATGCATGGCCCGGAAGAATTCCTCCTTGAACATATCCCGGTCTTTCGCCGTCACCAGTGGATTGGGATTCAGGGAATCCAGCTTCCTGGACTTCACCGCCGCCTCTGTGCTGGTCTTAAACAGCAGCTTCCTCCAGGCACCGCCCACCTTGGCGTTGGTCAGCTTTAAGGTGGCCTTCAAAAGGCGGAACGGCGCAGTCTCATCCCGGTCAAATACAGCCCGCTCCAGCTCCCTGTATATATTGAAATATGGCTTATCGTAGTTCTTGCTCTTCCGGTTGATCCCCACCGTGCAGACCAGCTCCTCGGTCACCGGCTCCGTCAGCAGCAGATTCAACGCAGCCTGATAATTCTCCTTCTTCATCAGCACCGCCAGAATAATATCGTCAAACTGCTCCTGCCCGGCTCTGCACCGCCTGATCTCCTCCACCACCCGCTCCGTGGTCTCCAGGTCCACGCACAGGGGCAGAAGGTAGGTAAACTCGTCATTCGTCAGATATCCCAGCTGCGATACCACATACAAGAACACCATAAACGGGCGGACAGTCTTACCATCCACCTCATTGGAGGTCTTTAACAGCTGCTTTAAGAAGATGAAGCTGTCCTTAGGCAGCTCCAGAATATTGTCCGGCGTGAAATTCCGGCTCTCCGTCACCGCCAGCAGGGATTTCCCCGCCTCCGTCACATGCCGCTCCTCATCCATCAGGCCGATATCCTTCAGCCCCGACGTCTTTTGCCTGGCATCCTTGTCCGGCCTGGGCGCATCCCCCTTCACAAAATCCTCGGACTTCATGAAATTGTAATAGGCCGCCTGGAACGCGCTGTTGCTGCTCCAGGAGACCCCTCTGTTCTCCGGCATGGCCCTGAAACGGCTCATCATAGCCAGCTGCCGCTCAATATTCAGATTAAACCGGTCCGTCCGGTAGCTGGTGGTTCCCACCGCCCAGCAGTATCCCTTGAAAGAAATCTCCGCCATATCAGCCTCCGTAATTGACGACCAGCACCTCTTTGGTGGCTCCGGTACGGTCCTTGATGTGGTAGTTGGAATTAGAATAGCTGAAATCCAGGGGAATCATCCGGTATCTGCCCTTATGGCGCTTCACCCAGTCCACCAGGATCTCGTTGACCCGGCCCCTGCTCTCCACCACATTGGAGAGGGCAAACCGGGAACCGCAGCTGTCTACCCGGTCCAGATACTCCAGCAGATCCCGCTCATCCTCCCCGGTCCACCCATTCTGTTCATTGTAGGTGGCCGTGGTGATCAGATACGGCGGGTCCACATAGAAAAATGTATCCGGCCCCCATTCCTCAGGCTGGACCTTCCGGAAATCCCGGTTGATAAACTGATAATCCCCGCTCTTAATCCTGTCCATAAATGCGGACAGCTTCTTCTGCATCCGCGGGTTGAAATCACGTTTACCCACCGGAAGGTTAAACTGCCCCTTGCTGTTAAATCGGATCTGGTTGTTAAAGGAGTAGACGATCAGCACATAGAGCATGAGATAATACTCGTCGTCCCGCTCCTCCTTCCCGTTAAATGCTTCCCGCAGCCTCAGAAAACGCTGGCGGTTGTAGGCCCCCAGCCCATCCGATGAGCTGCCGCACTCATAATAACTATAACCCTTCTCCCAGGATCTGGAAAGCTCAAACCGGTCAATGATCCTGCTGATCTCGGAAAACACCAGCTCCTTGTCCAGCCGGCCGAACACATCAAACAGGCGGATCAGGCACTCATTGGTGTCATTGAAGGTCACCTTGCTGGCCGCCACATTGATGCCCACATTGCAGCCCCCGCAGAACAGATCGACAACCTGGTTTAAATCCCTCGGAAACAAGGGCAGAATCTGAGGCAGCAGCTTAAACTTCCCGCCGGTATAGTTGAGGGGGGACTGGATCAGCTCCTTCTCCTTGGCACTGCATCTGCACAGAAATAGGCGCTCCTCATTCTCCTTAATATCGGACTTACCCGTGGTAAATGCCTTGTAGCTCTCAGAATACACCGTAACCTGTCCCTTCTTTCCCAGAATCCGCATAATATCCTCATCACTGATCTTGGCGTTGGATCGCTCATTCCCCTTCTCCGCCATGTTGTTATAGGACAGCAAAATGTATCTGGCCCGGATATTCCCGATCAGCTCCTCAAATGCATCCGCCGCCCTGGTGGTGCAGTAATCGCTCTTAAGGGCGGTCCGGTCCATCTTCTTTGCAACGCCGTGGACATCAGGCTTCTCCCAGCGGGCTACATTTTCCAATAGGTGGTAGGCGTCGCAGTATTGCCGGGAATTGTAGGGCGGGTCAATATACACCAGATCCGCCTCGATCTTCTGCGCCAGCAGGTTGGTATCCTGGTTATAACACACATTGTTGGCATTCAGCTGCTCCTCCGGAACAGGCAGGGCCAGCTCCAGATGGCGCTCAAAAGCAGCCCCCTTGCGGTAGGCATCGTAGTGGCCGCAGGTGTTGGCGATCTTATCCATAGCGTAAAGCAGGGAGGTGATCAGCAGGGCGCGCTCCCGCTCATTGATCTCCCCGTCCTTGTGGAGGCGCTCAATGTTCTCCCGGATGTAGCCGATGCGGGCGCAGTCCTCCCTGGAAAAATATGTATCTGCAAAATGCTCCGTCATGTAGTTCTCTTCATCCACCTGCACGCTGTTATAGTCCAGAATCAGGTCTACCAGCTTCTCCTCAGAGTAGGGCTGGCTGTCAAACCAGGCCTTGTGGCAGATGTAATTGCTGTACATGATGTCATTGGTAATCAGCTTTTTATCTGTAAATGCAGATGCCACGGCGCCCGTGCCTGCAAATATATCGGCCACGGTGTTGATGCCTCTGCACTCATCCTTCACGATGCTGCGGATAAAGTCAAGAAGCTTATATTTATTCCCCAGATATCTGCGGTTGTTGATGCGGATGGTCCGGTAGGATTCCTCCGCCTTCTCCGGCGCGGGCACCTTGCGCTCCTTAAGCATCCTTCGGATGCTCTCACAGACCTCCCGGTTCCACACCGGACGCCCGTTCTCATCCACCTCCACTGAAAAGGCGCCATTATTCTTGAGGTAGTACAGATAGGAACGGGAAATGTCCAATTCCCTGGCGATCTGTGTTGCCGTCATCTCCATGTATTGCGTTCTCCTTATGCAACTAATTTCAGTCCATATTGGACATTATACCTTAGAGTATCCATTAAAACAAGGAGATTTTTCAGGTTTTATCAAACATGTGTTCTAAAAAATGGATGCCCTCCGCCAAAAACGCATTTTGACGGTTAGCATCCATTTTGGAATCAGTGTTTTGCTTTTTTGTGAACATTCCTGATGGTCTTTTTGGGCTTGGCGGAAGCGCCGGAGCGCTCTGTGGGCCGGCCGGCGGTTGTGACGCGCGTATCCCCTGGCCTGCCTGCTGCCCGGTTTCTGTCCCAGGTCTGGCTGCGGGCGTCACCAGCTTTCCCTTGGTATCCCCCACGGGCCTCGCCAGCTTTCCCTTGGTAGCCCACGCGGACGTCCTCAGCTTTACCCTGGTATCCTCCGCGGGCGTCGCCAGCTTTACTCTGGTATCCTCCGCGGGTCTCGCCAGCTTTCCCTTGGTATCCTCCGCGGGCATCGCCAGCTTTCCCTTGGTATCCTCCGCGGGCGTCGCCAGCTTTCCCTTGGTATCCTCCGCGGGCCTCGCCAGCTTTACCCTGGTATCCCCCACGGGCGTCACCAGCTTTCCCTTGGTATCCCCCACGGGCCTCGCCAGCTTTACCCTGGTATCCCCCACGTCCGTCGCCCCACCGACCGCCGGCCATATTCCGGGGCCGTACCAGGCATTTCTTGTCAAATCCGATCAGGTCGGTTCTGCCCGCCTTGCGCAGGGCCTCCACCACCAGCTCATAGTTGTTGGGGTTGCGGTACTGGATCAGGGCGCGCTGCATTGCTTTCTCATGTGGGTTCACAGGCACGTACACCTGCTCCATGGTTCTGGGATCATATCCGGTATAGTACATACAGGTGGATATGGTGGAGGGCGTGGGATAAAAATCCTGCACCTGTTCCGGCATATAGCCCAGATCCCGCAGATACTCCGCCAGCTCCACCGCCTCGTTCAGCGTGGAGCCGGGGTGGGAGGACATCAGGTAAGGCACCAGATACTGCTGCAGCCCCAGCCTGCCGTTCATCTCCTTGTACTCCTTCACAAACTGGCGGTACACGCTGTTCTCCGGCTTGCCCATGCGTTTCAGCACATTATCCGCCACATGCTCGGGAGCCACCTTCAGCTGGCCGCTGACATGGTGCTGGCACAGCTCCCTTAAGAACTTCCGGTTCTTATCCGCCAGCAAATAATCAAAACGGATGCCCGAACGGATGAATACCTTCTTCACCTTGGGCAGGGTGCGCAGTTTCCGCAGCAGCTCAATATAATCCGAGTGGTCCGCATTTATATTCGCGCAGGGCTTGGGGAACAGGCACTGCTTGTGGGGGCAGGCGCCCTTGGTCATCTGCTTCTCGCAGGCCGGGAACCTGAAGTTAGCCGTGGGCCCGCCCACGTCATGGATGTATCCCTTAAAATCCGGCTCCTCTGTGAGCAGCTTGGCCTCATTGACCAGTGATTCATGGCTTCTGGCCTGGATGATACGTCCCTGGTGGAAGGTCAGGGCGCAGAAGCTGCATGCGCCGAAACATCCCCTGTTGCTGATCAGGCTGAACTTCACCTCCCGGATAGCGGGTATGCCGCCCAGTTCCTCATAGCTGGGGTGATAATTGCGCATGTAGGGAAGATTATATACCTCATCCATTTCCAGCTGGGTCAGCGGCTTGGCGGGAGGATTCTGCACCACAAAAACGCCGTTGTCATATGGCTCAACCAGACGTTTCCCGGTAAATGGGTCGGTATTGCAGTATTGTACATAGTAGCTTTTGGCATACTCCTTCTTGTCCTTCTGCAGATCACCGTAGGAGGGCAGCTGTTCATAATCATAGACCGTGCTGATATCCTTGGTCTTATACACAGTCCCATCAATAAACGAAATATCCTTGACATCCAGCCCGCTGTCCAGGGCGTCCGCAATCTCCACAATGGACCGCTCCCCCATGCCGTAAGAGATCAGGTCCGCCTGGGAGTCCAGAAGAATGGACCGTTTCAGCTTGTTGGACCAGTAGTCATAGTGGGCCAGCCTGCGCAGGCTGGCTTCGATACCACCGATGATAATGGGCGCCTGCTTATAGACAGAACGGATCAGATTGCAGTATACCACAGTGGCGTAATCCGGCCGTTTCCCCATCTCCCCGCCCGGGGTGTAGGAATCCTGGTTTCTGCGTTTCTTGGACACGGAGTAATGGTTTACCATGGAGTCCATGTTGCCTCCGGACACCAGAAATCCCAGCCTCGGCTCCCCCAGCACGGTGATGCTGTTCTTGTCCTTCCAGTCCGGCTGGGCAATGATGCCCACCTTATATCCGTGGGACTCCAGAATACGGCTGATAATGGCATGTCCGAAGGAGGGGTGGTCCACATAGGCATCCCCTGATATATATACAAAATCGCACTGTTTCCAGCCACGGATATTCATATCCGCCCTGCTGATTGGTAAATAATCCTGTTTCATGTATTTCTCCGTTCCAGAGCGCGTCTTAACGCTCTACTGATTAATTGCTGTCAATGCACTGCGCCGGGCAGACACAGGAGATTTATCCCCAGTAACTGCCGGGTTCAGAATAGGACTTGTATATCTCCGGCTCCACCCGCTCCTTGCCCGGTTCATTGACCATATAAAAATGCTGGACCTGCTTCCATTGTCCCCCATCCTGCTCCCACTCTGTAATCTCCCATAGCTCCGCATAGTCCGAGATTCCCCGATACTCCTCAGGATATTCATCGGAAAGGAGTAGGGATTCCCTCATCGATCTTTGGCAGACTATGCCCTGGCCCTCTATATACTTGTAAATTCCCCATCCGTGGGAGGCCCCATTGTTTCTCCAGGAGCCGCGAATCACCTGGTGTTCCTCATCCAGCCTCGGATTGCTGATATCAGCATATCCCTCACACAGGTCATACCGTTTCTTCGCGGGGTTCCAGAGCCAGGCCTGTTCACAGGAGGTAGCCCCTGTTCCGTATATGCCCAGGCTGAGCGTAATATCCGGCGCTCCGTCAGAGTTTATATCCGGAAACTTCATGGCGTCGGACCGATAACCTCCGCCCTCCACCTCCCCCATATCCAGAATCTGGTGGATGCCATCCCCTGTTATGAGGATCACCGGGTCCAGGTATGTACTTTCCCATCCCCCTGCGGATTTCTCCTCCTCGTCCCTCATGTACCTGTGCCTTGAAAAGCATTCGATGCGTTTTCCTTCCCTGTAATAGCTCTGGTAGGATGAGATGATTTCATCCCGCCCCAGCTCCACAGCCTGAATCCCCGTATATTCCTCCAAATCCCCAGCCATGACCGCGCCTGTGCCAGGATACCGTTCCTCCTCAAACTCCACCATCTCCTGGGCAAACCAGATCCGCAGATCCATCTCCCGCTGAAACAGTGGAGCCGTTTTCACTGAGGATAGCACCGGCAACCGGTTGTCATTGGGGGGCTCGCCTGCGCTCGGCGGAATGCAAGGTAACTCCCCCTCGCCTGCGCTCGGCGGAATGCAAGGTAACTCCCCCTCGCCTGCGCTCGGCGGAATGATGTGCACATCCAGACTTTTCAGGCTCTTGATCTCCTGCACCGCCGCCAGCTGTTGTTCCGAGTCTGCGGTAAATTCCAACGCTTCTATCAGCATTTCCCCGGCCATCTCCTGTGGCAGACCTTCCACGCCGCAGCTAAGCAGTACATATTCCGCCGGAATACCGGCCAGCAGCTCCAGCGGGAAATCCGCTCTCATATCCTGCCCGGTTATCTCCAGACGCTCCAGTTTTTTCCCCTTCAGGCCATCCAGCAGATAGGCCGCAGACTGCATGTCCCCCAGGTTAAAGCTGATGCGGTTCAGCTTCCCGGGAAACAGTTCCCGCCTCACAGGACTGCACACACCCTCCGCAGTCAAGGTGAGCTGCTCCAGCTGGCCCATTGTTTCCATAAAATCAAGGGAAACGCGCTCCTTGGGAAGCTCTATGACCAGCCACCTAAGCCTGGGGAATTGGTCCAGGGATTCCAGAAGCCGCCCATATTCCCTGCCCTGTGAGTCACTGTCCATAATGGTCAGACTGTACACAGAGTCCAGATCAAAATACTTCAGTATAAATTCCAGATCCTCCCTGCTCTCTGTGGATGTGTAACCGCCACCAGGCACCAGCTTTCCCCTGGCTTCCTCCAGCTTCTCCATAAGCCCCTGTTCCTCATGCACCGGGCCCATATACGCTTC
>URUZ01000036.1 GCA_900551225.1 uncultured Clostridium sp. | reverse complement strand
TTATTCATATCCGTGAAATTCCTGAGAGGCTCCCCAATGATCTCCCCGGCAGTTGCATACTGGCTAACTGAATTCATGCTATTTTGGAAAATCATCTGTATTTTATTTCTCTGCTTTTTCATCTTTAATTCAACAGGTTCTCCATAGTACAAAACCTGTCCGGAGCTTGGACGCTCCACACCTGCCAGTATACGGACCAGGGTGCTCTTGCCGCAGCCGCTCTCTCCCACTATACCCCGGCATTCTCCGGCATGTATCCCAATGGACAGGCTGTTCACTGCGTCCACCCGGCGGTTTCCGGGACAGCGGTATCTGCGGCTTATACTGTCCGCCTTCAGAATGATATTGTCATGCATCAAGTGGCCACCTTCTCTCCGCCGGCCATGAAACAGCGCACCAGATGGTCCTCCAAACCGGACCTTCCCAGCTCAGGGCATGATATTCTGCAAAGCTCCACTGCCTCACTGCAGCGGGGCGCAAAGGGGCAGCCCAATATCTCCTCCCTGATCCCCGGCGGGCACCCTTCCATGACCTGTACCGCTGCCTTTGAAAATGCAGGCCTTGAAGCCAGAAGTCGGTTTCACTGGTAAATCTGATTAATCTTCCAGAATCCGTTAAATTTATACATATTCAGACCTGATTCGCCGCCCATCTGGACGCCTGCATCCCCCACCTCATGAAGGGCGGAAACGTTGACCTGGTCAATGGACCTCAGCAGCTTATCAGTAAATACCCTGCTCTCACCCAGTGCTGTCAGCTGTGCCGGCGTCTGGATCTCCAGGTTTGTGCCGTCGGCAAATGACAGCATCATTGGATAATTGCACATGCGTGAGAGGGTTTCCAGATCTCCGTAGGAAAAAGTCTTTTGGATCTGCTCTCCCATCTCAGCCAGATTGCTGATATTGACTGGTTCTGATACCGGCTGGCTGTTCTGAATGCCGGCTGCATCAAGGAAGAAGTTGTTCACCTTCCATTTTCCCTTGATCTTATACAGCGTGAGTCCGAAATCCCCGCCCATCTGAGCACCTGCCTGGCCGTTATCCGTCAGCTTAGCCACATTGGTAGCGGCTATGGCAGCCCCCATGGCCTGTGAAAACACCGTGCTCTGCCCCAGGGACAGGAATTCCTGTTTATCCTTCACATCTATAAGGTTCCCGCCCGCAAAGGAAACCACCAGGGGATAGCTGCAGAGATTGGCCAGCTGGTTCATATCCTGTTTCTCATAAGCCTTCTGCACCTGTTCCGCCACTTCTCTCATCTTCTGCTCATTGGTGGACTGGGAGCTGGAAGTATGGGTCCTGCTCTTGGCGTAAACGGGTATGGTTGGCACCATACTGGTAATGGCAATGGCACACATCATCACAGCTGCGGATCGTCTTGTTATTCTTAATCTCATTGTTTTTTCTCCTTCTTACTCGTTGATTTTATACATCTGTTAGACGGAGAAAAAACAATGATAGTTGCAGCTAATTAAAAATTTTTATACCATCAGCTCTTGATCCGCTGCTGTTTATCACTTATTACCACTCTTTTTTCAGCTCCATATTCCAGTCCATCTTGTAGGGGCCGTCCTCCATGGAGTTGAGATACTGGTACAGGCCCACGCGGTACTGGAACTCTGACTGGGGATCCGTGGGATCTGACCTGTTCCAGTATAGGAATCCGTACATGTAGCTCTGCATGAAATCCTCCCAGGACGGGAACATGGACTGAAGCTTCTGCCCCAGTTCCAGGGACTTGTCCATGGCCTCCTCATAGGTATAGTACCCAACCACATAATACTGGCCCAAAAGCATCAGGGCGCGGCTGTAGTCCCATCCGGCCGCCGCATACTGCCCATATGTCTTGTACCCCATATAAGCCGCCATCTGGCGGGCCGCCTCCTTGTCGGAGATTGTACCCTGGCTGCCGTTCCAGGAGGCATTCAGGTCCACATCCGTCTCATACTGGCCCAGATTGTGCTCCTCATAATACTTAAGGAGCGCCTGGTTGTGCCCCTCGTTCTCCAGCCAGCCGATCATGTCCTGGGCGGACTGCCGGTCCTTGATCCCCCAGTCCCGCTCCAGGACGCCCTTTACAACCAGCGCGTATATTGCTTCGTCCGGCGTTCCTCCTCCCGGCACATAGAGGTCAGCTCCATTGCGCACGCTCCAAACGGCGTAAGTGGCCGTCATCCAGCGCACGGTCTCCGGATAGGTCGAGGTCTCGGTGGTCTGTGCGTTCGCTTCTCCCTGGGCCGCTAAAGTTCCTCCCGGCACAGAGGGAATGAGGCCTGAAAATGCTGCACAGAGCAGCATTGCTGTCACAAATCTACTGCGTTTCATCATATCTCCCCCTCTTGATCCCTGTATCATGGAATTGTATCATACACTCTGCTTTCCGGCAAACCCCTTTAAGATATCCCCAGAACCTTCAGCAGCTCATTGTGGGGCCTGCCTGCATCCGCCTGAAATACGTCTATATGGTTCAGATCCCCGCTCATATCCGTAAATGCAGGGAACAGGAATCCACACTCCGGCCGCCCCGGCTCATACTCCCCGCTCATGGGGCAGATGGCGCAGATCATGTACTCGAACACCTCCTCTGATTCCCACAGCCGCTCCTTGTCGGAGGCCTTGGCCGGGATATCATAGCGGTCATGGAATACCAGAATGGCATACTGGTCATTGGCGCGGTAATTCTCCATAACCACATCATAAAATGTGTCCATCAGGGCATCATTTTTCAGGCCGCACTCATTCATGCCCATCAGCAGCTGCCACATGCTCCCCGGCCCCCGCATGCTGTCTGTCAGCTCATATTTCTTCAGGTTTACATTGGTAGGTGAATAGGGGATGTCCTTTGCCAGCTTTAGTTTCTGCGTTCTCTCTGCTGCCGATAATTTCAGAAAATTTATATTAAAGCTTCCGCTGAAATCTCCATCCCTGTCCACATAGCACCCAGCAATCCTTGTAAAGGATGTGCGGGCAAGGGTCATCCGCCTTGTGAGCGCCAGCATATCTTCTCTGTCTATCATTGCCTGTCAATTACCTTTCTGTCAATATATGTTTATTACTGCATTTCCGCCGGATTGCGGCACACGCCCAGGAACAGCCATGTGCCGGTATTGCTGTCCTGTATTCCATAGATAAACGGACGGTCCAGGATCATATCTGCTTTCGGCCTTTCTTCTGCTTCTACGATGCAGTAAGCCTCCGCTCTGATCATGGTATAAGCAGCCCCTTCCACACCATCCTCATCAATGGCAATATGTGTCTCCTGAATGACATCTTTTACAAACAGAGGTTCCTTCGAGATTTTCCCAAACTCAGCCTTCTTCGTAAACATTTTATCTGCGCCCATTGCCTTAAGCAGTTCGGACAGCTCCAGGGTGCTGCCGAAGGAGAATTTCGGAACCTTCCAGGAGACTTCGCCGCCTTCCCACTTCTTATAATCCGTGCTCATAGCGTCCTGCAGCAGCTCCGGCGTATTCAGGATTTCCTCCACGCTTCGCCCCTGGTCCGGCAGCAGGAATACCATGTCGCAGCCATTGCTGGTTCTCATGGCGGAGACTGTGTACCCATCCCCTTTTCTGAATTTACCAAATTCCTCTGTACGGTTCATAAAGGCACAGACCACCTTGCTCCCATCAGATTGGTTGAAATTGTCATCTGCTGTTTTCTTTTTAAGAAAGTTATCCTTCCAGCCGTCATAAAAATACAGAGTATTCAGAATTGTCATCATGGTCTCTGAATCCAGATCTAAACTGGGCTGCAGCACACCGCCGGTCTGTCGTGAGATCCAGCTGCTGATCTGCTCTCCAGCCTCCTGACTGTTAAAATCCACTTGGTAGGAAGGCGCAAAACACTGGCCTGCCACCATTTTTCGGTAATCCTTCTTAATCTTCAGTTGGTCGGAGATCCAAAGTGAATTCCCCAGCTGTATCCTGCTGTCATTTCCCTCTCCCTGGGCGTCGTTCCAGGCTTTCTGACGCTGTACATCATAATAAAACCACTGGTAGAGCTTCCGGCACTGCTCGTACAGCTCTTTCTGATCCTCCATGCCAAGCTGGTCCATGATCTGACCGGCTGTTTCGCCCTCTGCCCCGCAGCCCGCAATGGCCATGGCATAGTAGAGGCTGAGAGGGCTGTAATTCATATTTCCCCCGCTCTCCGACAGAATCCGGCTTCCGCTCCGGAAGGTAAATTGACTCAGCGCGTGTTCAAAGGTATCAGATATCCGGTTCTCTTCCATCAGCATGTCCCAGCTGTCATGATCTTCCGCCGTATAATTGACCGCCTTCGGCACAGGCTCCGTTACACTGCCGTCTGCTGCGGCACAGCCTGAGAGCAGCGCCAGCCCGCAGGCTATGGCGGCTGTGCGCTTCCATCCCTTTTTCATAACCCCTCAGTTCCTCCTGCCATTCAATCTAAAAGCACCAATCATCTCTGACTGGTGCTCTGTCGGACTATCCTTATTTAAGAAGGGCTTCCTTCTTCTCAAGTATATTGGCAACAGCTGCACAGGCAGGGCAGTCACAATATTTCGCTCCCGCAGCCTTAATCTCTTTTGCGTGTGCCTCAATATTCTTCGCAGTGTCCGCTCCAAAGAGCTGGGCTCCGGCCTCAGAACCTGCAAAACCGATTAAGTTATCAATGGGCATGATGTCTGCCTCCAGCTCATCGATATATTTCTTTGTTTCCGCAGCCTCGCCTTCCGTTCCAACAGCATCCAACCAGGCCTGGGCTGCTGCTTTGGTCTCACCGTTACATGTGGCGGCGTTGATCAATTCGTGTGTTTTTTCAACAGCATAACTTAATACTTCTTTGTCCATAATTGATACCCTCTTTCTTTTGGAATTATCTATAGCTTACCATAATTAGCCAGGCTTTGCAATTTAAAGATGGTCAATAATGGGTACTGGTTGTAAGTGCCGCAGCCGGCCTACCGCACCCACTGGATTACCTTGGCCGCATTCCTCACAGGATCGAAGCAATACATCTTCTGGAATATGCCAAAGATATACTCATGGTCACTGATCCGGTTCTCGCCGATGGGCAGCACCATCACCTGATAATGTACGCCGAACAATGCCAGATCAAAATCTTCCAGACATATATATCCGCAACGCTCATAGAATGCAATCCGTTTCCTTCGGACCATCAGATCTTCCTGGTTCCCGGCATAACCGGTGTGCTCCACCTCCAGTAAGATCCCCTTCTTATCCCCATACAGGGTGTTGAGCTGACGCAGCAGCCCGGTCCCTGTGCCTTTGCCTCTCAGCCGTTTTAAGACTGCAAAATACTGCAGCAGAACGTAGCCGTCCCGTTCCCGGACTACCACATAAGCAGCCGGCTGCCCCTCTGTTTCCCAGAGATACATATCTGTGGCAGAATCCCTCAGCATCCTGATGAATATTGCCAGCGGCTGACGCTCTGCCGGCGGAAAATCCGCTGCAATATAGTCCTGATAGATTTGCTCCGCCTCGTTGAGATCTGTTATTTTCCGAAAATTCATTTCGTACCTCCATTCAGCTATTATATCAAAAAAAAGCCATCTGCGCAGTATTAATTATCACCTAAAGAAATCAAAGAAACAACGAAAACCGTTCTATTACAATATCCGGTGAAAAAAAGTAGAATAAAATCATCAATTAAGAGAGCGGTGACCCGGCTATGATCACCATATAAGGAGACTAAATATGAAAAAATACTGGAAAACATCAGTGGGCACAGGCGTGCTGGCGGCGGCCATGGCCCTGTTGTCAGGCTGCACCGCCGCAACGCAGAATAACATGGCGGACAGCGCGCCGGCGATGAGCAGCATGTCGGCAGAACAGGAGGAAAAAATGATGAATGACGGAAATTTACACACAATTTACCTGGCGGGCGGCTGTTTCTGGGGCATTGAAGCCTATATGAAGAAACTCCCCGGCGTATATGACACTGACGTGGGCTACGCCAATGGGAATACGGAAAATCCCACCTATGAGCAGGTGTGCTATGACAATACCGGACATGCGGAAACTGTCAAGGTGATATATGACCCTTCCGGAATTTCCACAGAACAGCTGCTGGACGGTTTCTTCAAGGTGGTGGACCCAACCAGTGTCAATAAGCAGGGAAATGACCGTGGAAGCCAGTACCGCTCCGGCATCTATTATGTGGATGAGACAGACAAGCCAATCGCAGAGGCGGTGGCAGCCCGGCAGCAGGAACGCTATTCCACCCCCATTGCGACTGAAATCATGCCCCTTGACAGCTTTTATCTGGCTGAGGACTATCACCAGGATTATCTGGACAAGAATCCGAATGGCTACTGTCACATCAATCTGAATGATGCCGATGAATTTATCAAGGAGGAAGGTTTGGGCGTGGCGGACCTTTCCGGTTCCATTTCCATCCGGCCTGAAAAATATCCGGTTCCCAGTGATAAAGAGCTGAAGGAAAGGCTTACTGACATCCAATATCAGGTGACCCGGAACAATGATACCGAGCGCCCCTATACCAACGAATATGACAGCAACTTTGAAAAGGGGATCTATGTGGATATCATCACCGGGGAGCCGCTGTTCAGCTCTGAGGATAAGTTCGACTCCGGCTGCGGCTGGCCCAGCTTTACTAAACCAATTGTCCCGGAAGTGGTGACAGAGAAATCCGACGCCAAATTCAACATGGTGCGCACAGAAGTGCGCAGCCGCGCGGGCGATTCCCACCTGGGCCATGTTTTTAATGACGGACCGGCAGAGTCAGGCGGAATGCGTTACTGTATCAACAGCGCCTCCATCCGTTTTATCCCTTATGATAACCTGGAAGCCGAGGGATACGGTTTTCTCATACCGCTGTTTGACATGTAAAACCAGCGCCGGGGCCTGAAAGCTTGCTTTCCGGGTCCCGGCGCTATATAATGTAGAAAACAATACATGAATCAGGGAGGAGGCGGCCTTATGTACAACCTGCTGGTGGTGGAAGATGAAAGCCTTATACGCCGGGGAATCCGGACATTTGTTGATTTCAAAGGCTTGGGCATCGGTGAATTCTTTGAGGCCGAGAACGGTGAGGAGGCCCTGGATATCGTCAATAAGCAGCGGATTGACCTGATCCTTGCCGACATCAATATGCCGAAGATGAACGGCCTGGATTTCTGCCAGCTGGCCAAGGAGCATGACCCCTCAGTAAAGATAGCCATACTCACCGGTTACGATTATCTGGATTATGCCATCCGCGCCATCAAGGTCGGTGTGGATGACTATGCGCTGAAGCCGCTCTCCCGCGACGATGTACAGAAACTGCTCTTCCATCTTGTGGAGAAGAAAAAAGAAACGGACAGCTTCGCGGCTGTCCGCCATGTGGTGGATAAAATGGCTGAGGAAGCCGGCGCGGAGGGAGATCAAAGCCTCCGTTCCCAGATGGCTGATATGCTGGAACTGCATCTGGCCGACTCCGGATTCTCACTGGGCGCCATGGCGGCTGAATTGGGATATAACATCAGCTATCTCAGCACCCTTTTCAAGCGGTGTTTTGGCGAGAATTTCAGGGACTGCCTGCTGGATCTCCGCTTGGAGCGGGCTAAGATCCTCCTGCTGTCCACACAGATGAAAAACTATGAGATTGCGGCAGCAGTCGGCATCGATGACCCCAATTATTTCAGTGTGTGTTTCAGACGTAAATTCCAAAAATCCCCAAAAGAATTCAGAGCGGAGGCAGGACATGGGAAAACAATTTAGGTTCCGGGACTGGATTCGGAGGTTCGGCGTACAGCTCTCCCTGTTCTTCCTGGGGGTGGGGCTGACCGTCATTCTGCTCCTCAGCGGAGCAGTCTATTTTTTTGCTGCCAATCTGCTGATGGACGAGACTGTCTCCAAGACCCAGGACCTGCTGGAGATGAGCGGGGTCAACATCAGCACATATATTGCCCGCGTTAAGGGCGAGTCCAATGTCTTTGCAAGTGACCCCACGCTTCGGCAGTACCTGGCAGAGGATCAGGAAGGCCTGCGGTCCGGACTGATGACCCGCATTGACGCATTGCTGAACAACAATCCCTATATCAAATCCATTGTGGTGGTGTCCAAGGACGGCCGAATCCTTTCCAATGAGGACAATCTCGATATGTCGGTCTCCGAGAATATGATGAAGGAGGACTGGTACATGGAATCCATCCACAATACCATGCCCGTCCTCACCGGAGCCCGTATGCAGAGCTTCTCTTCCGACAAGGACAAATGGGTGATCTCCGTGAGCACTGAAATCGCCGATGACTCCGGCAGTAATCTTGGCGTGCTGCTGATAGACATGGAGTACAGCGTCATCGAGGATCATCTGCGCAGTCTGGATCTGGGGAAAGAGGGCTATGTATTCCTCCTCAACGACAAGGGGGAACCCGTTTATCACAGAGATACCAGTTATTTCTCAGATCCTGCCAAACAGTCGCAGCTGCTGGACATCCTGTCTGCCGGGAACGGCTATGATAAGGAAGAGAATCTTCTCACATACCAGACACAGATAGAGAATGCCGGATGGACCATGGTCGGCGTGGTGTCATTGGACACCCTGAAAATTCTGGAACAGCAGCTTTTTGAAGCGGTCCTGCTGACAGGCGGGCTTCTCTTCCTGGCGGTGGGGCTGCTGGGAATCCTGTTCACCCGCCGCCTTTCCACCCCAATGGCTGATTTGGAACACGGCATGAGCGAGATTGAGAAGCTGGCAGAAGTCAGCGTGCGCCAAAACAGTTTCTATGAGGTGGAACTGCTGGCCGGCAATTATAACCGGATGATCCGCCGCATCCGGGAACTGATGGATGAGATCACGGATAAGGAACAGACGCTCCGCCAGGCCGAGTTAAGCGCTCTGGTCAGCCAGATCAATCCCCATTTTCTCTACAATACCCTGGACACCATTGTCTGGATGGCCGAGTTCAACGACAGCACAAAGGTCATCGCCCTCACCAAGTCCCTGGCCTCGTTCTTTCGTCTCTCGCTCAGCGGCGGACGGGAACTGGTCACTGTGGAGGATGAGCTGGAACATGTGCGCCAGTATCTCTACATCCAAAAGGAGCGGTATGAGCAAAAACTCAGCTATGAAATCAACGCCCCTGAGGCGCTGCTGGACTATACGGTTCCCAAAATCATTCTCCAGCCAATTGTGGAAAACAGCATCTATCACGGAATCAAACCGCTGAACCGCCCGGGCCTGGTTGCCATAAACGTGAGCGAGGACAGTGAACGGCTGATCTTTACTGTATCAGACAATGGCGTGGGATTCGATCCCGCTGCAGTGACAGAAGGACCGTCCCCCTCAGGCAGCGTAGGTATTCGGAATGTAGACCAACGGCTGAAGCTTTACTATGGACCGGATTATGGTGTGACAATCCACTCTGCGCCCGGCGCAGGCAGCCAAGTTCAGCTGACTGTCGGAAAACATCTCAATATCAAAAGCGCAGCTGAAGATTAAATCCACTACAGGCGCACGTCAATCCCGCTGCTCCCAGCCCGGACTGTTCCACCGTGCGCCTCAACGATCTGCTTGACAATACGCAGCCCCATCACATGAACGCCCTCTTCCGGCTTCTCCCCTGTATTGATAAAACGGCAGACGTTCTCAGGAATCCCGCTGCCACTATCTCCAAAGCAGATCCTTGGACGCCTGTTCTCCAGCACAGCCAGAATCTTCAGCCTGCATCCCCTCTCATTGTGCCGGACCGAGTTCCCCAGGATGTTAAGGAAGGCCCGAAACAGCAGCTGTTCATCACCCTCCATGGAAAATGCCTCGAATTCCGGCTCAATACTGATAGATAACGGATATTCCTGGGGCTGCTCCATGGAATTTAACAGATTTGCCGCCACACGGCGCAGCACTGCCGCCGGGGAGATTGTCTTCAGACGCAGTGGCTGCATGTTGTACTCCAGCTTGGAGGTCAGGTTCAAGTCCTCAATGAGGCTGCGGATGCGGATACTCTGCTTTCGGATCAATGCCGCCCGCTTCTGCATCTCAGCTTCTTCTGCCGGCTGGTTTTCAATCATATCTGCGTACCCCATAACCAGTGACAAGGGGGTCCGGATATCGTGAGAAACGCCGCTGATCCATTCCGTGCGGGCTTCATCCCGCCGCTCCAGCTCCAGGCGCTGGCTGGTCAGACGGTCGGAGGTACGGTTGAGGGCCCCAGCGATCTCCTTCATAGTTCCGTTTTCCGGCAGATGTACGCTGCCGCCGGAAGCCAGACGGTCTATGGCATCAGTCATCACCCGCATCTTCCGGTAATACCGGTATCCCGAGACTGCCAGAATCAGCACAGCCCCCGCAAGGGTGCTGATAAAGCTCAGAGAGAAAAATGTCATGATTCCCTCCATTGCCTTCATATCCTTATGAATGCTGTAATTCCAGACGCTTCCACGGGGATAACCCACCACCAGAAGTCCCCTGTCCCCTCCCCACACAGATACAGGATAATCGTCCAGGTACCAGCGGGTAAAGGAAGCAACCTCTGAAACCGTATATACATGATTTAAATGCTCCGGCAGCTGATATGTCCAAACCGGCTGGCCGGATGGGTCCAGAAGTATGGCGAAGGAAGCATTTAACCCTTCCAGCTCTGCAACCGCTGCCTGTTCACCTGCCTCCAGGGCGCCGTATACCTGGCGGATCGAGTATTTCCCGGAGCTGCTTTCACTGCCGTATAGCTTAATCGTTATAATTCCAAGGATTCCCATCTGCACCACTATAAAAACTAAAATAAGCCCCAGAGCCGTGGCGATATAGTTAATGTAAATCTTCATCAGGCTTTTCATTTATTCATCCGGTACCCTAACCCTTTCACTGTGATTAAAAATGCAGGCTCAGAGGGCTTCTCCTCAATCTTCTCCCGCAGCTTGCGGATATGAACCATCAGGGTATTCTCATAATCATAGTAGTTTTCTCCCCATACTGACTCCGACAGCAGATCAAAGGTCAGTATCCTTCCCCGGTTCTCCAAAAAAAGCTTCAGCAGCTGGTATTCCTTGTTGGTCAGCTGTATCGTCCTCCCTGAGCCGTCCAGCAGGCGCACAATTCCGGCTGCCAGGTCCACCTCGCGGCTGCCCAGGCGCCAGCTGCTGTTATTGGGCTCCTCCAGACGGTAGGTCCGCCGCAGGATGGCCATAATCCGCAATATCAGTTCCTTTGGAAGAAAGGGCTTAGTCATATAGTCGTCAGCCCCCAGCCCCAATCCCTGCAGCCGGTCCTCATCCTGGTCCCTGGCCGAGAGAAACAACACCGGTATCCGCTGCTCTTCCATCACAGGCTTCATTCGCTGGAAAAAGGAGAATCCATCCTCCCCGGGCATGTTTACATCTAATACCAGGAAATCCACGGCCTGTCCAGCCAGCTTTTTTTCTGCCTCACAGCAGGAACCGGCTGTCTCCACCCGGGTAAATCCCTCCTGCCCACATATATTCTGCACCAGACGGCACAACTCCTCATTGTCATCTACAATTAATATTCTTGCATCCTTTAATTTCATGCCACACCTGCCTTTGCCTCCATTATATCGGATTTATCTGCCGCTGGAAGACCAATTCGGATTAATTAAGGGAAATTTAAGGTTAAGAAAAGGCTGTGATAAGGAGAAGGCGTTATTCTGTAATCAGCAATTGATCGCGACGAGGAGGATATATATATGGCACAAACTATCATTGAGACCCATCAGCTTACGAAAAACTACCACGGAAAGCCTGCAGTGGACCATCTGGATCTCCACATACCTGAGGGGTCTATCTATGGGTTCCTGGGCCCCAACGGAGCCGGTAAAAGCACGGCCATGAAAATGCTGCTGGGCCTGGTCCGGCGGGATGGCGGAACTATTTTCATAGGCGGCCGGGAGATGAATGACACCAGCCGCATATCCATATTGAAGCAGGTAGGTTCCCTCATAGAGAATCCTTCCTATTATGGGAATCTCACTGCATATGAAAACCTACAGATCAGCTGTATGCTGCGCGGACTCCCTGGCCGTGAGATTGACCGGGTCTTGTCCATTGTCCGTCTGGACAGCCAGAAAGAGAAAAAAACGGCTCACTATTCTCTGGGTATGAAACAGCGGCTGGGGCTGGCCAACGCCCTGTTAGGCTCCCCCGGGCTGGTGCTTTTAGATGAGCCAACCAACGGGCTGGACCCTGCAGGCATCCATGAGATGCGGGAAATGGTGAAAAACCTGCCCGCGCAGTACGGTATGACTGTCATGGTGTCCAGCCATCTCCTGTCTGAGATGGAGCAGATGGCGGATCACATCGGCATTATCTCCGGCGGCCAGCTGATCTTTCAGGATACCCTCTCCAGTCTTCGGTCCAGAAGCCTGCGCCGGCTCCTTATCCGCACCTCCGCAAATGAGGAGGCTGTAAAGCTGTTAAAAGCTCAGCCCGGCATGTCTGATGTGCAGTATTCTGCAGAGGAGGGGATGGTGCTTCCGCTTCTTGAAGATTCCGTTCTCAGCAGCCTCCTCCGCCTGCTGTGGGAAAAGGGAATCGACCTGTACCGAATCCAGGAACGGACCCAGAGCCTGGAGGACATTTATCTTGGGATGGTAAAGGAGACAGGACTATGACGAGAAGAATGGAATTCGGCCTGGAGATGCGCAAACTGCGCCACAGGCACATACCGGCCATGTTTTTTATGACATTTGTGGTTATTACCGCCTGGATGTACTGGTGCATAAAGGACTTGGATGCGTCAAAGACAAACGATGTATCCGCTGTGGTGTTCACTAACCTGCTTTTGATGAACACCATCCTTTGCCCTGTTATGGTGGCGGTTCTGGCCAGCAGAATGTGCGATATGGAACAGATGGGCGATACCTATAAATGGCTCTGCACCATACAGAAACCGGAACATATTTACCGTGGAAAGGTGATGGTGGGGGGATTCTGGCTGACGGTGTTCAGCCTGCTGCAGGCTGTCCTGTTCAGGATCCTTACCACACCATTTGGTGCTGTTGCAATGCCCCGCCTGGTGAGTTTATACCTGTCCATATATCTGCCCGCACTCTGCATTTTCATCCTGCAGCTGAATCTCTCCCTCCGATACACCAACCAGCTGACGCCTGTTTTTCTGAGTATCGGCGGAACCTTTGCGGGACTGTTTTCCTGGTTCCTGTACCAGTGGCCTCTCCGGTATCTGATTCCCTGGGGCTATTATGCAGCGCTGTGCAATACCGGGCTGGATTATGATAAGGCGGCCAGATACAGCACCTATTACTGGTATAAATATCCCGTTCTGCCGGGCCTGATTTTGATTGCCGCCACAGCCGTTCTGTATTGCCGCGGCCGGAAACATTTTCTGAAAACGGTCCGTGAAACCATGTAACCGCCTACAGGACAGGCGCTAAGTGCTCGTAACGAGCCACTGCACTAAGTTCGTGGAATACCTCACTAAGTGCCAGTGACATGTATCGCACGTAACCGCCTACAAGACAGGCGCTAAGTGCTCGTAACGAGGAGGAACACTCATGTTAGGAAAAGCAATTTATTGTGAAAGTATGAAATGTAAAGGGACCCTGATCTGGCCTGCATTTGTGCTGATTCCCGTCATCCCCATCCTGCTGGGAAGCGGCAATTACCTGTCCAATCTGGATCTGCTGGAATCGGAATGGTACTCCCTCTGGACCCAGGTGACCCTGTTTTACACCACTTTTTTCTATGCACCGCTAATAGGGGCATACTGTGCTTTTTTGTGGCGGCATGAGAATTTCAACAGCTGCCGCAATGCCCTCTTCTCCGCCCCTGTATCACACAGCACCATTTATCTGTCCAAATTCGCCCTGGTCTGTATTCTCTCCGTCCTGACCCAGCTGTGGTTCACAATCCTTTTTCTGGCGGCAGGTAAGATGGCAGGGCTTCCCGGCCTGCCTTCCGCCCATATATTCTCCTGGATTGTCCGGGGCATGGCGGGGGCTGCTGTCATTGCCTCCCTGCAGTTTTTCATTGCTACGGAGATACGGAATTTCGCCACACCCATTGCCATTGGCCTGGTGGGAGGCGTGGCTGGACTGCTGGCAGCCAATACTAAACCAGGTATCTGCTTCCCCTACTCCCTGATGCTTTTGGGAATGAATTCCAACCGCTCAGAGGATGTGCTGGGGCAGAATACCCCTATTTTTTTTCTGATCTGCGGTCTGTACCTGGCCGTGTTCACTCTTGCCGGCGTTCACAGGATGAAAGGAGGCGGCTCATGCCACACAGCCTGCCGCCATCACGCCCGGTAACATTCCCGCACAGAGCAGGCTGTCAGCAGGATCACAAACAGCACCGAAACAGCCATGGAAATCCAGTTGACGCCGCCGCCCGAGGAGAGTTCCCGGATCAGCCGCGTAGTATGGGTCAGCGGCATCACATTAACCAGCCATTTCAGGGCCGTGGGGATACCGTCCAGTGAAAAAAATGTCCCGCACAGAAAGGACATGGGAGTAATGACAATATTGGTGAAATTGTTCATGTCATAGTGGCTTTCTATAATCATGGCCGCGAAGAAGCCCAGCGCGGAGAATATCAGGGAATTGAGGGCAACAGCAATCAGGAGCCATAGGTTAAAGTTCAGCCTGGCCCCGGACACAGCCCCCAATATGAGAATAAATATCCCTGAATACATCCCCCGCAGGGCGCCGGCCAGAATATGCCCCACAGCCAGCAGGTACATCCTGGTTGGGGAATAAAAATAGCATTCAAAACTTTTCTCATGAAGGCGCATAACGCTGATGCGCGTGGATACGGAGGTATAGCTGTTACGCATGGTGGTCATGGCCAGAAGGCCCGGAATTAGGTAGTGGAGATACGGCTGGCCGTTTACATCCATCATCCGTCCAAGGCCCATGCCAAAGGTCACGAAGTACAGCAGCGGCGATACCATCTGCGAAAATGTAACCCGCCAGAACCGCCTCTTAAGAAACAGCCATTCTCTCCACAGGATTGTGGTTATTTCCATCCCTCCACCCCCTTGTTTGTATAGTGAAAAAACACATCCTCAAGAGTGGACGGGCGGACGCTGCAGGGGAATTCCAGCTCTGCCGAGCGTCCCTTGGCCTCTGACAGATCCTGGAAAAACTCTGATTCCAGCTTTTCTCCTGTATCATACTCCAGTTTATAAGGCCCTATCTCTGAGATCAGCCCCTCCGGTGTGTCTTCCCTGAATATTGCCCCGCCGTCCATGAGCATCACGTCATTGCAGAGATGCTGGGCCTCCTCTATGTAATGGGTGGTCAGAAGGATTGTCTTTCCCTCCCTGTGCTGCATATGCAGAAACTCCCAGATGTCCCGCCTGGCATTGGGATCGATGCCCACAGTGGGCTCATCCAGGAACAGGTAGCGCGGATTGTGGATCAGGGATCTGGCGATCATCAGCTTGCGTTTCATCCCCCCGGACAGGTTCTGGGCTACGCGCCCCCGCACGCTGTCAAGTCCCAGAAATGCCAGCAGCCGGTCCGTGGAGGCAGCAATCTCCCCTTTACTCATCCGGTAAAGGCGTCCCGTGAACTCCATATTTTCCTCCACAGTCAGCTCCTTGTCCAGGTTGATGTGCTGGCTTGTTACGCCGATGGACTGTTTCACGTTAACGGCGCTCCTGTCCATGGTCCGGCCGTCAAATGACACGGAGCCGGAGTCCGGTACCAGAAGCCCGGTCATCATGCGCATCAGTGTGGTCTTACCAGCTCCGTTTGGCCCCAGCAGCCCCAGAAATGTACCGTCCGGCACCTCCATGGAGATGCCCTTCACCGCGTCCACTGATCCAAAACGCTTGCAGAGGTCCTTACATATGATCATCGGTTCACCTTCCCTGCCTCTTGACGATGACTGTGGACAGATAGGGGATCTCATACTGCTCCAGCTCCGCAAAATCTGTGACCATCCGTTCTTCACCAGTGCCCGACTTGGTGACCAGCACGAACCGGTCCTCCAGCTGGTTCTCCCTCAGTGCGCTGACCAGTGCCTGCTGGTCGGTGGAGGGCTTCATCAGCACCACATTGTCGTGCTCCCGCAGAACCCTTCCCAGATCTTCCCCGCTGTTCTTGCGGACAGGTACCACAATCAGATCCTCATCCCAGGCCACAAGGGGCATTTTCATTGAACCTGCCACTGCGCAGAAGGAGGGGATGCCCGGGACCACCTCCACGGTGACGCCTGCTTTTTCAATATAGGGCAGGGTGTACATGAAGGTGCTGTACACAGCCGGATCACCCAGGGTAATAAAAGCCCCCATCCGGTCCCCCTGCAGATGTTCTGCTATGCTGAGGGCATTTTTCTCCCACATTTCCTGAAGCTTAGCCCCATGATAATGCATGGGGTACACCAGATTCACAATCTCGGCCTTCCCATTGTCCAGCAGCCCTTTGATAATATCAAAGGCAAAGCTGCCGGCCCCCATTTTCTTCTCCGGGCAGAATATGACATCAGCCTCATTTAGAATCCGGTGCGCCTTTAAAGTCAGTAACTCCGGATCTCCCGGCCCTACACCGATTCCATACATTTTTCCCATGGTTCTTTCCTCTTTCCCAAATCGGCCAATTGCCGGTTTTTTTCATTCATTGTTCCAAACTTTGTCAGACAGCAGACAACCTGCTGGCAGGTATCCAGCAGGGCTGCTGCGCGCTCATATGTATCCTGCCTGATTGGCTCAAAGGGCTGCTCTGAGATTACCTCGGCGGCCAGAGCCTTGGCTACCGGATACTCCATATCGTTTTCATGGAGGATGCCGGCCGCAAAGGGGATGCCCTGACGCTGCAGCCTTCTGTAGACAGGTATCCCGCTCCCGTTTCCGCCGATGACAAACACCTTTGGGGTGCCCCTCACCGGCTCCATCTCAAGGCAGCCCAGCTCTGCATGGAAGCTTCCCTTTGTGATTCCATACAGTCTGGTAATATAGGAGGAGGTGAAGATCTCCTCAGGTGTACCGCAGCGCTCAATGGTATTCCCATTGACACATACAATGTAGTCGGAGAGCCGCTGCGCCAGGTCCAGCTCATGGAGGGACATGAGTACAGCCACCTTTTTTTCACATACTAAATCCTTTAATATGGTCAGAAGCTCCAGCTTGTGCCGGATATCCAGAAAGGAAGTGGGTTCGTCCAGCACAATGGCCTGGGGCTCCTGGCAGACGGCCCGGGCCAGAAGGATTCTCTGCTTCTGGCCATCGCTGATCTCCGAGAAATCCCGGTCCGCGATCTCTGTGGCATTGACCAGCATGAGGGCCTCCTGCACCTTTTCCCTGTCCTGGGCCGTCAATATGCCCATTCTCCCCGTATAGGGGTAGCGCCCGGTGCCCACCACGTCCCGGCAGGTCATCAGCTCTGGGTGGATCCGCTCTGTCATCAGCACGGACAGCTGCCTTGCAATCTGCCGCTCCGGCATTTTCTCCATGGACCGGCCGCCCAGGTACACGGCACCGTCCAACAGGCCCAGCTGCCGGATCACACTTCTTAAAATGGTGGATTTCCCCGCTCCGTTGGGGCCGATCAGGGTCACGATCTCTCCCCGCCTCACGTGGAGTTCAATCTGGCGGATCAGAGGGATCTTGCCATATCCAACGGTCATATTTTCCGTATAAATGAAATCTTGCGTCATGTAATCCCTCCTCACTGCATCGTTTTCTTATTCCGCACCATCATATAAATCACAATGGGCGCCCCCAGAACTGCGGTGACAGAGCTGATGCTTAGCTCCGTGGGCGCAAATACCGTCCTGGCGATCAGATCGCAGAACAGGCAGAATACCGCGCCGCCCAGGAAACATCCGGGGATCACCAGAATGGGCCTGGCCGTCTTAAACAGGCTTTTCACCAGATGGGGAACTGCGATGCCCACAAATGATATGGGACCTGCGAAAGCGGTTACGCAGGCAGACAGGATGCTGGACAGCAGGATCAGCGCCACCCTGAACCGAAGGATGTTCACGCCCATATTCTGGGCGTAGACCTCCCCCATCTGGTATGCGCCGATTGGCTTGGCCATCAGGAACACCAGAATCAGGGACAGGAACACCACTGCGGCCATTACCCTTATGTTCTCCCATGACATACCGGAAAAGCTGCCCATGGACCAGTTGTGAAGATTAACAATGTTGGCATCGTCGGCAAAGGTGATCACAAAATCAGTGATCGCAGAGCAGATATAGCTGTTCATCACACCGCAGATTACCAGCATGGACATCTTCTTCACCTTCCCTGATATCAGGAGCACAAAGCCCATGGAAATCATGGCCCCGGCAAAGGCCGCCAGGATCATGAGCGCCGAGCTGGCGGCTATCCCCCTGCCCAGCAGCAGGATCATGACCATGGATACCACCAGCTTTGCCCCGGAAGAGATTCCCAGCACAAAAGGGCCTGCAATGGGGTTGGAGAAAAAGGTCTGCAGCAGAAAGCCTGAGACAGACAGCGCCCCTCCCAGAACTGCAGCCGCCAGGATGCGGGGAAGGCGGATATCCCACACAATGTGGTACGCGGTCTCCTCCCCTGCCCCATGAAACAGAATGGACCAGATCTGACCCACGGACAGATGGACGCTGCCGGAATTGATATTCCAGATAAACAGGAAGCACAGTGCGGCTGTCAGAAGGAGAAATGAGATGCCGCATCTCATATTTGTTCTTTTTATCATCAATCAGGCGCCTCCGTTCAGTGCAGCTGGTACAAATAGGTCATCTCACCCGGATCAGGCGTCTCCTCAGTCAGAATCCGGTGGATGTCCAGGATCATATTGCCCAGCCCCATGGTCTCCTGGAACAGGTTTTTCTCCGTGCACCACACATGACCCTCTTTTACAGCCTTAAAATTGGACATCAGGCTGCTCTTGGCCAGAAGTTCATCCATGGAATTCAGCTCCCCGTCAATGGTACTGTTGTAGATGATGTAGTCTGCATCCTTTGCCGCCGCGTAGAAAGCTTCCATCTGCATATTCATGGTGGACAGCGCATTTTCATTCTCCCCCAGCCCCTGGGGCACATAGATTCCACCCGCCAGCTGGATCATTTTAGTCACGTAATCCCCGGATTTTCTCACATTGACATACCCGTTGGAGCTGATATAGAAAAATGCTGCCGTCTTGCCCGTGGCCTGCTGGTCCATCACTTCTTTCAGGCCGTCCATCTGCTCCTCAAAACGGCGCTCAGCCAGGTCCTCCCTGCCCAGCAACACGCCGTAGAGCTTGATCCACTCCATTCTTCCCAGGGGATGGCTCTCATAGCTGGACCGCTCAACGAATACGGGGATGCCCAGCTTCTCCAGCTGTTCCCCGACCTCGGGGGAGTGGTAAATCATGGTGGATTCAATGGCCAGATCACAGGACTTTGACAGGATCAGCTCATAGTCCGGGGCATTGTACTTGCCCGCATAGATCATCCTCCCCTCCTCCATCGCCTGCCTGGCCGCCTCAATGTACCAGCCGGAGGCATCAGTGCCGGACAGGGTGATGGTATCCACACCGTCCAGGCTGGAGAACAGATCCATGGCAGAGGTGGCCACCAGATAGATATTCTGAAGGGGCTGTCTGATCACCGTCACATCTGCGGGAAGCCCCTGGGGTGTTTCCGTGTGCCCGGGCACCACCAGGAAACGTCCGCCCTCATTGACTGTGATCATGGCGCAGCCGTTCTCATAATAATCCACGGAAAACTGGTTGGCGTAAAGGAGTTCCATGGTGTGGTCAATCTTCATACCGCTCCACGTATCCGCGGCAGCGTCAGAGGCGGATTCTGCGGTAGCCGCCCGGGCCGGGGCCCCGGGCTGGGCCAAAGAGGAGGGCTGTGTCGGAGCGGAAAATGAACATCCAAAGACAGCGCCCATCACCATTCCAACCGCCGCAAAACAGGTCAGTAATTTACAATATCTCATCATTCAGCCTTTTTCAGTGATGCAGAATCAAAGGACAGGGTGTATTCAACCTCATGAGGCTGGCTCATGGCAATGGTGTCTGCAATCACCGGAAGCTTCCAGTCAAACCCAGCCACAGGAATCTCAAATGTGGAATTCCCTTCTGTGTTTATGAGGTCATATTTCTCCTCTCCCACCTTCATATAGTCATAGTTGGCGCTGCCCCAGATGATGGTTGCATAGACTTTGCCGTCCTCCACCCTGAGTGCAGCCGGGGATTCCACGGAAGCCCTTCCTGAACCGCCGCCCAGAGTCACCTTTGCCGTATACATGCCATCCTCCAGCTCCAGGCTCTCCGCTGTGGTCAGCGTCCCCTCGGTAAATGCCTCCATGAGAAGGGAGTCGGCCCGGAACACCAGAACCCGGTCATACCATGTCTCTTTGTTCCTGCTGAAGGCGCTGCAGTCGATTCCCTTATCCAGGGCCTCCACAGGCACCTCAAATGTATGTGTCCCATCAGCGGTCTCCACATAGGGGATATAATCCCCCTCAGAGGCATTAACAGCCTCCACGCCGGTTCCCATGAACAATTTTAAATACCCGGTGCCGCTCATGGTCATAACAGCTGTCATGGCGCCGTCCTTAACTGTGAGCCGGCAGGCGGTGATCTTAAACATATTGGAGCTGGAGTCTGCCTTCACCTGGTATACCCCGTCCCTGATCTGTTTACCATAGATGGGCGTCATGCCATCTTCCACAACTTTCTGGACGGCAGCCGTTTCCTTGGCGGCGGCCGCATCCGCCGACGTTACATCAGTCCCATCCGCCGCCTCAGCCGATGTTTTGGCCCCAGGCGCCGCCTCAGCTTTCTCCGCCGCCTCAGCCCCGGCACTTTCCAGCACCGTTGTTGCCGTTACCGGCGCCTCCCCGGCGGCCCCTGTTTCCTTAGAACCGCAGCCCACGGCAAACAGTGCCGCAGCAAATACCACTGCGCAAACCTGCATTTTCTGAATTCTCATAATCGCTCCACCTTTAAAAGGGCGATCAGCACAACTTCTCCGACCGCCCTAAATCATTAAGATCTTATTTCGCCAGGCTGTCCACTGCCGCCTGTGCATGCTCCACAAAGAGCTGCTGGATGCCTTCCATCTCGCCGAGACCGCGCACCAGACAAGTCACCTGGTATCCTGCCCCCTCAAAGGTGGTCTTCCAGGACCCCTCTTCATCGCCTGCCATATCGT
>URUZ01000035.1 GCA_900551225.1 uncultured Clostridium sp. | reverse complement strand
GTATTAGTTTGGATTATTTTTCAATTTACTATTGACAAACAAATAGTTCTGTATTAAGATACGGTTTAATAACACAAACCGTTGAGAAAGAGGAGTAAGCTCCCAAGGCATTATCACAGAGAGCCGCATGTGGTGGAATTGCGGTATAGGGCCGGCAGCTGAATGGACTTTCGAGGGCGGTCCTGAAAGGATTTTATCCACGTATGGACCGACGGCTTCCGCACCCGTTAGCATTGCGGCACATATGTTGGTATGTGAAGAGTGGGCTGTCTGTGACAGTCAATATTGAGTGGCACCGCGGATTTAATTCGTCTCAATAACAATTAAGCATTATGCTTAGCTGTTGTTGGGGCTTTTTTTGTACTCAAAAGAGACGCGGCCCTCATCCCACACCCATCCGACATTTTACTGCTTTTATTCTAATACACAATTCAAGGAGGAAACAAATTATGAAAAAATCAATGGCAATCCTGTTAACAGCAGCGCTCAGCGCAGCTGCTCTCACCGGCTGTATCTCAGCCGCTCCATCCACAGAAAGTTCCACAGCCCCCACAACCCAGCAGACCACTGCTGAAGGTACTGCCGCCGAGACCTCCGCGGAGGCCACATCCGCTGCCGAAACCAGGCCGCAGACGCGGACGGCAAGACCTACACCATCGGCATCGGCCAGTTTGCAGAGCACGGCTCCCTGGACAACTGCCGCGAGGGCTTTCTCTTAGGCCTGAAGGAGGAGGGAATCGAGGAGGGCAAGAACCTGGAGATTATCTATGAAAACTCCCTGACAGACGGCGGCATCGCAGGACAGATCGCCACCACCTTTGCCGGCAAGGGAGTGGACCTGATGTGCGGCATCGCAACTCCCATGGCCCAGTCCTGCTACAGTGTGGCTAAGAAATCCGACATTCCGGTGATCTTTACCGCCGTAACTGATCCCGTGGCCGCTGATCTGGCTAATGCGGACGGCACACCCGTAGGCGAAATCACCGGCACCAGCGACAAGCTGCCTGTGGAAGCCCAGTTAAAAATGATCCGCGAGATCCTGCCTGAGGCCAAGACCATCGGTATCATGTACACCACCAGCGAGGTAAACTCCGAGTCCACCATCAAGGAATACAAGGAGCTGGCTCCAAACTACGGCTTTGAGATTGTGACCACAGGCATCTCCTCCTCGGCCGACGTTTCCATCGCCGCCGACAGCCTGATCAGCAAGGTGGACTGTATCACCAACCTGACCGACAACACAGTAGTTGCCTCCTTAAATATTATCCTTGACAAGGCCGCTGCCAAGAACATTCCCGTATTTGGAAGCGAGATCGAGCAGGTCAAGAAAGGCTGCCTGGCTGCCATGGGTCTGGACTACATTGAGCTGGGACGCCAGACAGGCGTGATGGCCGCCAAGGTATTGAAGGGCGAAGCAAAGGCCAGCGAATTAAACTATGAAGTATTAAAAGAAGCTGCATTCTACGGCAATACCAAAGTGGCGGAAACCCTTGGCCTCACCCTTCCGGAGTCTCTGACTTCCAGTGCAGCTGAGATGTTCGACGCTATCGCACAGTAATATCTATCACGGAGGACGATCATGTCAACAATTTTTCTGGGTATCATCGAGGACGGCCTTGTGTACGCCATCATGGCATTGGGCGTATACATCACCTACAAAATATTGGACTTTCCGGACCTGTCCGTGGACGGCACATTTCCCTTGGGGGCTGCTCTCACAGCCGCGGGGATTGCAAACGGGCTTCCCTTTATCGGGAAGATCACCCCAGTAGCCGCCCTGTTCCTCTCCTTTTTCGTGGGAGCGCTGGCGGGCTGCTGCACCGGACTGATCCATGTAAAGCTGAAGGTGAGGGACCTGCTCTCAGGGATCATTGTCATGACCGCCCTCTATTCTATCAACTTAAGGGTGGCAGGCAGGGCCAACCTGTCCATATCCAGCCAGGACAGCATTTTCAGCAATGCTTTTTTGGATCAGGCGGTTCCTGCCGCGCTGAAGCCCTACACCGTGATGCTGATTCTGCTGGTCATTGTCCTGATCTGTAAGATCCTTCTGGATCTGTATCTTAAGACAAAGTCCGGGTATCTGCTGCGGGCCGCCGGTGACAACGACGTGCTGGTGACCTCCCTGGCCAAGGATAAGGGAATGGTGAAGATCTTAGGGCTGGCAATCGCCAACGGCTTCGCCGCCCTGGCAGGCAGCGTTTACTGCCAGAAAGCAGGGTTCTTTGAGATTTCCATCGGCACGGGAACCATTGTCAACGGTCTGGCCAATGTAATCATCGGCATCCAGCTGTTTAAACGGTTCGGTTTTGTGAAATCCACCACCGCGGTCATCGTTGGTTCCATCGTTTATAAGGCTTGTGTCGCAATTGCCATCAATCTGGGCGGACAGTACCCGCTGGGCAAATTCATCCTCACCATCCCTATTGTGGCTTCAGATCTGAAACTGATTACTGCCATCCTATTCCTGGTGATTCTGATAATCAGCGGCAACGGGCGAAAGAAGGTGAAGAAACATGCTTGAGCTGAAGCACATCCATAAGTATTACAACGCGGGGACAGTCAACGAAATGTGCCTGTTTGAGGATTTTAATCTGACCATTGAGGATCAGCAGTTTGTGTCCGTGGTAGGCAGCAACGGCTCCGGAAAAACCTCCCTCTTAAACCTGATCTGCGGAAGCATCCCATTGGATGACGGCCGGATTCTGGTGGGCGGCCAGGACATCACCAGGATGCCTGAGTATAAACGGCAGCGCCGCATCGGCAGGGTCTATCAGAATCCGGCCATGGGCACCTGTCCCACCATGACGATCCTGGAGAATATGTCCCTGGCAGACAACAAGGGCAGGGCCTTCAGTCTCCGCCCTGGCACCAACCGCCGCCGGGTGGACTATTACCGGGAGAACCTGAAATCCCTGGGGCTTGGCCTGGAGGACAAAATGGACGTAAAGGTAGGGGTTCTCTCCGGCGGTCAGCGCCAGGCCATGGCTCTTCTGATGTCCACCATGACCCCTATCGAGTTTCTGATCCTGGATGAGCATACAGCCGCCCTGGACCCCAAGACAGCTGAGACCATTATGGAGCTTACCGGACAGATCGTCCGCGAGAAGCAGCTGACCACCATCATGGTGACCCACAACCTGCGCTACGCTGTGGAGTATGGGAACCGGCTCCTGATGATGCACCAGGGGAATGCCGTGCTGGATAAGGCCGGTGAAGAAAAGACACAGGTGGATATTGACGATATTCTGAAAAAATTCAATGAGATCAGTATTGAGTGTGGAAACTGATTCTGTATATGCAAAAACGCTGCGTTCCGGGAAATGATTGTGGAACGCAGCGTTTTACTGTTGTAGACGGTGAACTGGCTGTAAGGCGGCCGGGCGGCCGGTTTCCCGTTCCGGAGCGGGCCGCATTCTGGAGCGGGCCGTATAACGGAGCGGGCCGCATTACGGAGCGGGCCGCATTACGGAGCGGGCCGCATTACGAGCGGGCCGCCGGGTATCGCCTGTTTAAGACTGCAGGCATCCTATGAGACGCCCTTGACCTCCCACTGGTAGTTCTCGTATGCCTGCACCAGGTTCATGGCGGCGGATTCCCATGCCGCTTTTTGCTCCAAATACTCGGCTTCCCCCTGGAGGTATTCCGCATTTCCCAGGAGTCCGACCTGACGGCGCCGCTCCAGGGACTGATAGCTTATGAGGGCGCTGTCATAGTCCGCCGCAGCGGCCTGGTATTCGGTCTTTTTCACCAGCAGTTCCTGGTAGGCGGCCAGAAAACCGGCCTCAGCCGTGCCCTCGGCCTCATCCACCTGTTTAAATCTGCGGTTGTAGCCTGCTGTGCCGCCTGCCTGGGAGTGGCGGGCTGTCTGGACGTCCTGGTTGTTGCCTATGGCTTTCTCCCTGTCCGCCTCGTAGTCAATGGCCTCAATAGCCGCCAGATCCGGCTCCGGAACCGGGCCGATCACCGCACTGCTCTCCTCCCCCAGGCCCAGCATGGTAAACAGCCTGCGTTTTAATTGCAGGGTTTGTTCTTCCAAGGTCTGGAGGGAATTGGTTGCCTGATCCAGCTGGTTCCGGGCGGCCAGCACATCCGACTGGGTAGCTGAACCAACGCTCTGCTTTCTGGCCGTCTCCTGACAGACTGCGGTCAGGGCTTCCACACTTTTTGAGCGGGCTTTGACAGTGCCTGCCATCTGTAAATAGGAATTCATGATAGTCTGCGCGGCCAGGGTGTAGGAATCTGCGGATTTTTCCAGGCTTCTTGTGCTTTTGGTGCTGGTCATGTTCTGGAGCTGCTTGTAAATGCGGCTGGCCGAGTTCTTCAGCATGGAGGCGTTGGAGGTGTACAGCGCCTGGTCCTGGCCGCCGGACTCCTCTGCCGCTTCCGCTTTGTCTTCCAGATTGCCCTGGGCCCTTTTCATCACATCCCACATCTCCTGATAGTCTGCCACATTCCTCTCATAGTCATCGTAGCTCCGCTTCAGATCCGGATTCCCTGACTTCAGCAGTTCTCTCAGATTCCCATACTCGATGACAACACCAGTCTGTCCGGCTTTGGCATGACTGACTTCGGTCTGTCCGGCTTCGGCCTGACTGACTTCGGTCTGGCCCGCTTCCGCCTGGCCCGCTTCCGCCTGGCCCGCTTCCGCCTGGCCCGCTTCGGCCGCCTGGGCCAGGACATCCGCCGGAGCCATTACTGTTACTGTCAGAAGCGCCGTACAAAACAGGCGCCCCAATGCTCTCTTTTTATTCTGCAAACCAGCACCCCCTTACGCTGACGTGGACGCCAGCCCATTGACGGACCAGCTGTATTCCAGCTGCGCTTCCAGTAACGCCAGCCTTTTTGTCTGGGCGTTTACCTGGGCTGTGGTGCAGGAGGACTGCTGGGCTGCGTAATCATTTCTGGTTATGGTGCCTGCCTGCAGCTGGCGCTCCGCCGTATCCATGGTGTTCTTCTCAATGGCATAGGCCTGTTCTGCCTGCTCATAGTCCGACCTGGCTAGAACCAGGCTCCGGTACGCTGCCTTAATGTTTGCCGCAGCGGTCTCCCTGGCGCTCTTTAAGTCCTCCTGCAGGCTCTCCTTCTTGGAACTGCTCTGGGCATTGCCTGCCTTTTTTTCCAGGATCTTCAGCTCATAGCTGGCTTCCAGCCCCTTTTTTACATCTGAATCCAGGTCAATGGCGTCCACTGCCTCCAGATCCGGTTCCGGCGTCTCCCCAATCTCCACCTCTGCTCCGTAAGTCCAGCCCAGCAGCAGGCAGAGGCTTTCTTTTGTCTTTGCCAGGCTGGATTCGGCTGAGAGAAGGGAGGCGGCAGCGGATGTCACCGCCTTCTCCGCAGAGAGCACCTGGGCCTGGGTGGCCATGCCCGCACTCTGCTTGGTCACTGTGGAATTGTAGGAGGACTCTGCCTGCTCCTTTGTCTTTTGCAGGCTTTCCAGGCTGTGGCGCTGGCTCCAGTAGCTGATCATCAGCTCCTGGGCCTGTTTGACCAGACTCATCTCCGTCTGGTCGTATCCCAGCTTCTTGATATCTCCGTCGTCCACATTGTCGTCCCCCTGCTCCCGCAGGTTGTCTGCCTGGATCTGCCCGCTTAAATAGGAGGAGAGGCTGCTGGCGTAGTTTTCATCATCCGAATCCGGATAATTCAGGTTTCCGTATATATCATCCGCTGCATCGTAATAATCTTCTGATATATCATCCTTGGTATCCCCTCTGTAGTCATTGTATTCTATCTGGTTCTGGATCACTGTGTTGTTGTACTCATGGACCAGATCCGCAAGCTCCTCAAACTCCAGCATATTATCCCGCAGGGAAGCCCATTTTTCCGCTGTATATGCAAACTCCGGGCTGCCCGCCAATGCCTGGACGGGCGCTGCGCCGAGGCTGAGCGCCAACCCCAGGCTGATTGCCGCCGCTTTCTTATATATCATATATCTGTCACCTCTTTCTTTTAGCTATAGATCCAGTACCACCCGCTTCTTGTCTCCGTTCATCCATGCATAATAAATAGGAAGGATGAACAATGCTACCGCCACGCCCACAGACAGGCCGCCGATATTTACAATGGCCAAACCCTGGGTGGTGGAGCCGCTGTCTCCCATAGCCAGAGCCATGGGGATCATGGACAGGATGGTGGTCAGGCTGGTCATCATGATGGGCCGTAAGCGGGTCGCCCCTGCCTCTATGAGGGCTGTTTTTAAATCCATGGTCATGCGGTACTGGTTCACGGTATCCACATAGAGGATGCCGTTGTTGACCACAGTTCCCACAAGGATCAGAAATCCCAGGATGGAGGTCATGCTGATGCTGACCCCAGTGATCTGCAGCAGCCCAAAGGAACCGATCAGGCTGAATGGAATGGTGGTCATCACCATAAATGAGAACTTGGGCGACTCAAACTGGGCCGCCAGAACCACGAATACAAGAAATACCGCCACGGCAATGGCCTGGTAAAGGGATGAAAACTCCTCCTGCATCATGCGGTTCATGGAGTTGACACCTTTTGTAATGGTTCCGCTTAAATTGGGGCCTATGACCTCACTGTCAATGGCTGCCTGGACATTTCCCCCGGTATAGTCTGCTGTGATCGTGATCTCATATGCCTTATCCGTCTTAGAAATGGAGGCCGGGCTGTCCCTGTAGTAAATCTCCGCCACATCTGTCAGCGCCGCATAACCGCCGGAGGGTTTGGAGAGGATAATGTCCTTCATCTGGCTGACTGTCCGGTACTCATCCTCCGGGTATTCCGCCGTCACACTGACCTCCCTGCCGTCCACGTCCAGGGTGGTCACCTCCAGACCATCCATCGTCTGTTTCACCTGGGAACCGATCTGGGAGGCGGTCAGACCCTCTGCTGCGGCCAACACCGGGTCTACCTTAATGGTGACCACCGGGGCTGTGTTCTCAATGCTGGAGTGCACGTTCATCACATCGCTTCTGGCTGTCATTTCCTTTACGATTTTATTGCTGGTCTCCTGGAGCTCATCATAGTTGGTTCCGTTAAGGATCACTTCATATCCCCGGCCTCCGCCCATGAAGCTCATGGATGAGGAGGCTTCCACTGTGATAGTGCAGTTGTCCAGATCTGCCATCTCATTTTCCCACTGCTCCACCACCTGGTCTGTGGACATATCCCGGTTGTCTCTCAGATAGGCTGTGATGGTTCCGCTGTCGTTGTTATAGCGCAGCATGTAGGATTCCACATCCGGGTGGCCCTGGACGATCTGCTCCGCCTGGGCCAGCATGGCGTCGGCATTTTCAAACAGAAGCCCTGGCCTTGTCTCTATGGATACGGTGACAGTGCCTGTATCATCGGCTGTCATCAGCTCTGTTTTCATCCCGCTGGCCAGAAAATATGTAACAATCACAAGGGCAATTGACGCCAGCATGATCATCCCCTTATGTTTCAGGAATACGGGCATCACACGCCTGTAACCGTTCTGAATCCGTTCCATGGGGCGGGACATGGGCGCCTGCAGCTTCTCCTGGGGCTTATACGCCATGTAGGTCAATGGCACAATGGTGATTGCCGATAAGAAGGAGGCGCACATACAGAATACGATCACATATCCCATGGAGCCGAACATCTGCCCCGACATGCCCTGCAGGAACACCAGAGGCAGGAATACCACGCAGGTGGTGGCAGTGGAGCCCAGAATGGATTGAAATACGATATTGGCGCCGGCCAGGGATGCCTTGGCATATCCCAGAAGTCCCTGGTCCGTCTCCTCCCCTATGGCCCTAAAACAGCTTTCCAGCACAACGATGGAGTTATCTACCATCATGCCCACGCCCAGAACCAGGCCGCTCATGGTGATGATATTCAGGGAGAATCCGGCGCTGGTCATCAGGATCAGGGACATCAGAATGGAGGTGGGGATGGAGCTACCCACAATCAGCGAGGCCTTGTAATCGCCGAAGAATATATAAATGATAATCATGGAGATCACGGCCGCCAGCACCAGCGTAACGGCCACATCCTTCAATGAACTTAAAATGCTGTCCGCGCTGTCCCTGGCGATGCGGATACTCAGGTTCTCATTATCCGCTTCAAGGCTCCTTATCACCTCCTGGACTGCTGAGGAAACGTCCATGGCGGTGCTGCTCTGCTGCTTGGTGATGGACACTGAGATGGTGTCCTCCCCATTGTACCGGGATATGCCTCCTCTGCTCTCCTCGGCCTCGTATACCTTGGAAATGTCTTCCAAATATATGATCTGGCCGCCCGGGGTGGTGATGGGCACCTCCTTCAGCGCCTCGATGGTATCGTGTTCCAGGGAGGTGGTGACAGACAGCTCCAATTTGCCCGACACAGCATTTCCCGAAGGGTAGGACAGGTTGGCTGAGCCCATGGCAGCGGCCACATCGCTCATGGTTACCTGGTACTGTGCCATGGCGTCCGACTGCAGCTCGATCTTATAGTAATCCGAGGTGCCGCCCATGGCCTCCACCTCTGCCACGGAAGAGATCTGCTCCAGCAGCGGCACCACGGTCTGATCCACATAGTCGTAGAGATCTTCCTGGTCCGGGTTGGAGATGGACAGCATCATAGTGCTTCCCGCATTGTTGTTCATCTCCATCACCGAGGTCTCCGTGTCGTCCGGCAGCTGCCGGCTTAAGGCATCCAGGCTCTGGGACAGGTCGTTGTACGCGTCATCCATGTCTGTTCCATAGTCGTATTCCAGCATAATCATGGCTCTGCCGTCGCTGGAGGTGGAGCTCATGCTCTTGACGCCCTCAATGGTTCCAACCTGGTCCTCAATGGGCTGGGTCACCAGCTCATCAATATCTTCCGGACCGGCCCCTGAGTAGGATGCCACAACGATCAGCATCGGCTGGTCTGTGTCAGGCATCTGCTCTAAGGTGGCATTAAATATAGAAGAAACGCCGAACACCAGGAGGCAGAGCAGAGCCATCATGGTGGCAACCGGCCGTTTTAAGACAAATTTAGTCAATCCCATGAATTATGCCTCCTGTTCTGCCTGGGGCTGTTCTTGGGCTGCTTCATCCTTCAGGCGGATCTTCGCACCCTCATACAGGTTGGAGCTCCATGTGCTGACCACCATTTCCTGTCCGGACAGGCCGGATACCACCTGAGCATATTCCTCATCCTCCAGCCCGATCTCCACCTGGGTCATAACAGCCGCCCCATCCTGGTACAGATATACATAGGCCTCGCCTCCGCTGTAATAGACAGCGTCTATGGGCACCAGCATGGCGTTCTCCGCCTGCTCCGTCACCAAGCTCAGCTTCACGGTACTTCCCGCCGCAATCTCCCCAGTATTTTCCAGCTGGGCCTTTACCTTAAAAAGGCCGGTATCTGAATCCACTATGGAGTTGATCTCGCTGATACAGGCCTCATATTCAGTGCCGTTCTTCTGGATCTCCAGCTGATCCCCCACCCGGCAGTTCTGTTTCATGCGCTGGGTCACATAGAAGGAGACCACATTGTCCCCCTGCCCTGCGATCACGCACAGGTCCTGGGACTGGTTCACCCGGTCATAGACCTCTATGTCACAGCTTTCGATCCTACCGCCGATGGGCGCTGTGACCGTGCTGTACTGGACCTGCCTGTCATAGGCCAGTTTGGCCGACTCATATTGAAGCTCAGAGGATTTCACCGCATTGCTGTACTGCTCGTATTCCTGCTCAGACAGGTCACCGCCGCTGTAGAGGATCTGCATCCTGTTTAGGTTGCTCCTGGCCTCTGAGAGGGAGACGGCTGCGGAGTCCATGGCATTTTTGGCAGTCTCCACCTGCTCTGTGTCAATCTCAAAGAGGACCTGCCCCGGCTCAACCACGTCCCCGGCCTTGATGTACACATTGGTCACATCGCCGGCGGCCTTGGCATAGATATGGACCACATCGGAAGGCTCCACCGTTCCTGTGAGGCCTGTGGTCAGGCGGATGCTGCCTGTTGAGGGAAGCCCGGCCTTCACCACCGTCACAGCCGCCTCCTGGCCCGCCATCATCCCCTTCCCGGACGTTTCCTTGCCCGCTGTCATCAAATATACCGCCAGCACTATCACAACAACTCCGGCTGCCGCGCCGGCTATTACCTTTCTGTTTACCTTCATGCTGAATCTCTCCTTTGCTTGTTCTGCCGCATTCGCTTCATATCATATAGGGCTAAGATAAATTCAACATAAACAAATGCCTGTCCCAGGGGGTTTTGAATTGTGAAACTTGTGTGAAGGCGTGGCCAGGCATTAAAATACCGCCTGGACTGTTATACAGTCTGGCGGTATGTGGCGGTTATCGTACCATTTTCATGAGAAATTCAGGTGTTCCCGGCTGCAGCATCCGTTCTTCAGTCTCTTTAAATCCATGGGCTTGATAAAACCTGATGGAGCTAAGATTCTTCTCCAGCACCCACAGGAACCTGGCATGATGCTCATTTACTGCAAATTCAATCAGCTTTGATCCGATTCCCAAATGCTGGAAAAAAGGATCTATATACAATTCCTGGATCTGTCCCCCTTCGGTATGGACCATTCCCTTTACAAACTCGTCATCATATACCCAGATATGCTCCAATTTTGTTGCATCGGACTGATATTCCAGGGCCAGGGGGAGAACCTGCATCTCCCCAAAGGAAACTTTATCATTATTGAATATGGTTCTGTATTGGGTTCTCTTGGTGAAGATTAAGATTTCTGCCAGTCTTGAGGCATCTTGTACTGCTGCTTTTCTAATATGTTCCATTTTAATACCACCTTATCGGGATTTTTGTTCTATTTCATTGGCAAACCGGTTTAATTCCTCACTCGGTTCATACTTCGGATGAGAGCTATGACCACGGCTATTGTTAAGCCGGCTGTTAATTTGTTTATTTTCATAGGACGGTCCTTCATTTCGCGTAGTAGGCGAGCGTCATGCCTTCTTGTATAATTTCCTCTCTCCCAGTTCGAGTATAGCCCATTTTTTCATAGAGATGGCAAAGCTTGGCTTCCTCTTTTATTGTGTCAAGCTGCCAGCCGGCTGCCTGGGGATATAATTTTTCTATACTTAAAATTGTCTGCTGAGCCAGGCCTTTGCCCTGATATTCGGGCAGAATAAATATAGGAGAAATCCGGCAAGTATTATTTTTCAGCCTCACTACTCTGATTGCCCCAATATTTATATCATTTAGCCGGATAAAATAGTAATCGGTAAACGTTTGATTCATTCTTTGAATAATAACATCTATGGACTCTGCCGCAGGATTGGTTGAGGTGTCATTATATTTATCCAATAGCGCTTGAAAAGACTTTATTTGCAGTTGATGTATTTCTTCGCAATCAGTTATTAAAGCTTTTTGCAGTTTAATATCCATATTGTTACCTCGCAAAATTCAGTTTGATACACACGCGTTTCGTATCCTTCACTAAGCTACTTACTGCCGCTTTTTAATAATCCGGTCCGCTATTACAATCCCAATCACAATAGCCGGAGTCAGTGTAACGATGTTTTTAACAATGCCCAGTAAAATGCTGATTAAAAAGTAAAAATTAAATGTCATCCGATTCCTCCTGTTCTGGCAGATCATTTTAATTTAACCCACCCCAGCTGCCGGTACACTTCTTCAAACTTTCGTACCAATACTTCCCCAAATATCCATACCTCCTGACGCCAGGGGTGTCCCAGATATCCAAACCGGAAATTTTCATCAATAAAGAAATAGTAATCCCCATCTGGGAAAAATGAGGGGAAATATGCATGAGACTGCTCCTCTTTATCACCTGGATGGTACAGGAATGCACTGTGGTGCCAATCTAAGGCATATATCCGTTCATTTTCCTTTGTCACCTCTCTGAATATCCGGGCGGAGGTTCCAGCTAAAGCATCAATGTTAGCGTCCTCCATCTGTTCGATTCCATAAACAGCGTATCTGCCTTCAATCTCAAATGGTACATTGGCCTCAAAGGTGTGCGCTCTGTGCATACAATCCGGCTTGAACTTTAACCGGCGGTACACCTGATCCCATACTGAATTATATAATTCTGTGTCGTCCAGCAGCATAAACAGTTCCTCAGTTTCTATGATAAATAAATTGACTGCAGAAGTTCTTTTCCTGTTTTTGTTTTGAATACCCGCTCCCATGTATTCCTGATATTGGCCTGTGAATAATGGCTTTCATCCGCATTGACCAGGTAGTCCGCCTCAATCAGTATCTGATAATCAATGCCGTCAATATCTGTCAGGGTATGGTGGTGTCCAACCAGATAAACCACCCGCTGGAGCACCTCTCTCTCCATATCCGCCCCATCCAAAAACTGCCTGACGAGGGGCATCCCCTCCTCTTCCTGCTTCTTTCCATTGGTATTCCCATACTTTTCCCGGCACAACGGGCATGCGATATCATGAAGAACCGCCGCAATCTCCAGCTGCTTTAATTCCGCAGGGGGCAAATCCTCGCATTCGCCTATCATTTTAGCATAGGCATACACTTTCAGAAAATGATTGATGTCGTGGGTATTTCCCTTTGAATATAATACCATCTTTTTTATAATTTCCGATATCGTTATATCAGGTCCGTCCTTTCAAACATTTCCCCGGATTATTGCATTTTGTTCACCTTCACTTTATATAATCGTGCTAAAATATCCCCATAGGAGGTAATTGCAATGTTTCAAATATTAGTTGTCGAAGATGACGCCAACACCAGGAAGCTGATGGAGGCTGTGTTAAAGGAGAACGGCTTTCATCCCATCACCGCATGCAACGGCCTGGATGCCCTTAAAATGCTGGACCGCTGCCATGTGGACCTGGTTCTGCTGGATATCATGATGCCCGGTATGGACGGCTACGACCTGACCAAGCAGCTGCGGGCCTCCAACTATAGCCTTCCCATCCTGATGGTCACGGCCAAGCAGCTTCCCCAGGATAAGCGCAAGGGGTTCCTGGTTGGCACGGATGATTATATGACAAAGCCTGTGGATGAGGAGGAGATGATTCTCAGGATCAAAGCTCTGCTGCGCAGGGCGCAGATTGTCAGCGAACGCAGAATCCAGATCGGGGATGTGACCCTGGATTACGACTCTCTGACCGTCTCCCGGCAGGAGGAATCCCAGACCCTTCCCCAGAAGGAATTCTATCTTCTGTATAAGCTGCTGTCCTATCCCGGCAAAATATTTACCAGGCTGCAGCTGATGGATGAGATATGGGGCATGGAGTCGGAATCCGACGACAATACCATCAACACCCACATCAACCGGCTGCGCAAACGGTTCGACAGCTACCCCGAATTCTCCATTGAGACCATCCGCGGGCTGGGCTACAAGGCGGTGAAGCACCTATGAGGACGAAACAGCACAGCAAACCCTTAAAAACCATCTCCCTGATATTCGCCTTTGCCATCTTCCTGATCATGCTCACAGTCATGACGCTGCAGGGGCTGCTGATGTATCTCTACTGGAGATTCTTTCACCAGGCAGATATCCCCATCCCCCAGTTCTGGCGCCCGATCCCCATGCTGGCTGTCCTCAGCGCCGTCCTGGGCTCAGGCCTGGCGATTATGGTGAGCAGAATCCCCTTAAAACCTATCCGCGACCTGATAGAGGCCATCAATCAGCTGGCTCAGGGGAATTTCCACGTGCGCGTCCAGCTGAACCTGACCGATGAGTTCGTCAAGCTGTCCGAAAGCTTCAACCGCATGGCCCAGGAGCTGGAGAATACGGAGCTGCTGAGATCAGATTTTATCAATAACTTCTCCCATGAGTTCAAGACGCCTATTGTATCCCTGCGGGGCTTTGCAAAGCTGCTGAAGAACCACGACCTGTCCCAACAGGAGCGGGATGAATATCTGGATATTATCATCCAGGAGTCCAGCCGTCTCTCCCAGCTGTCTTCCAATGTATTAAATCTATCCAAAATAGAAAATCTGAGCATATTAAGCGATATGGAACGGTTCTGCTTAACAGAGGAGATCCGCCGGTCCGTGCTGCTGCTGGAAAGCAAGTGGCAGGCTAAGGAGCTGGAATTAATTGTGGATATGGATGAGCTGGAATATTATGGGAATAAAGGTCTGCTGAACCAGGTCTGGATCAATCTGATGGACAATGCGGTTAAATTCTCCCCTGAAAAGGGGAAGATCGGTCTGAAGCTTCACCTTCAGGAAGAGTTCCTGGTATTCCAGATCCTGGATCACGGCTGCGGCATGGCCAAAGAGGTCCAGGCCCATATCTTTGACCGTTTTTATCAGGGGGATGCCTCCCACACAGCGGAAGGCAACGGCCTGGGACTCACTGTGGTACAGCGGATTGTGCACCTCCATAAGGGCACAATCCAGGTCCACAGCGAAGAAGGGCTCGGAACCGCCTTCACCGTAATGCTGCCGGTCCGTGAAGTCAATGAATAGACGGCCTGCCCACCCCGTCTCTAGCCGATGAACCGCACCGCCGTACCGTACGCCATGACCTCGGCGGCCCCCTGGGCCACAGAGCTGCTGTTGTAGCGGGCGCAGACAATGGCGTCGGCTCCCATGGACTGGGCCTGGTTCACCATCCGCTCTGTGGCCAGGCGCCTGGCCTCCTCCATCATCTCATTGTAGGAGCTCAGTTCGCCTCCCACCAGTGTCTTAAAGCTGTTCATAATGTCCTTCCCGGCGTGGACCGTCATGATACTGGAACCTCTCACCAGCCCCAGGACCTCAATATTTCTTCCGGGTATCATCTCTGTTGTAACGATCAGCATTAGTATGTCCTCCTTTTTCCTTTAAGTATAACGGTTTGGGGGACATATGCAATTACATTTCTATTAATTATTGATTATTCTTTGTCCAGTGGACCAGGGACTCCACCGCATCCACCATGGCCTGATACCCGGTGCAGCGGCAGATATTCCCCGACAGCCCACGGCGGATCTGGCTCTCGGTGGGCTGAGGCGTCTCCCGCAGCAGCGCGCTGGCCGCCAGGATCATGCCGGGGGAGCAGAAACCGCACTGCACGGCCCCGTGGTCCACAAAGGCCTGCTGGATTCGCACCAGCTCCGGGTCCTTCTCCACCCCCTCGATGGTCAGCACTGTCCGGCCGTCTGCCTGGATGGCCGGATAGATACAGGAGTTCACTGTCCGGCCGTCCACCAGCACGGTGCAGGCTCCGCAGTCTCCCTCCCCGCAGCCCTCCTTTGTCCCGGTCAGGCACAGACGTTCCCTGAGTACGAACAGAAGGGTGTCATCCGGCCGGATCTCCACTTCTGTGTCATCGCCATTTACACACAGTCTGATCTTCGTCATCACTCCATCCCCCTCCACAGTTCTTTCAGGTTGTGAATAAGCATCCTGTATGCGATGTGCCTGCGGTATTCTGCGGTGGCCCGGATATCATCAATAGGGGCAATATCCTCCATCAGCGCACGGCACAGCTCCTGCCTGTACACATCTCCTTCCAGGGACGCCCTGCGGGTTCCCAGCAGCATATTTTCCACCCGGACCGCGCGCACGGCCGTGGGGGCCACGGAGCCAAGGCTGACGCCGATCTCCGTGATTCGTCCCCCATCGCAGTTCATGTACACTGCCTGGCTGCAGACAGAGATGGCCAGGGCGTTCCGCCTGCCCGCCTTGTAGAACAGGGATATTCCCTCTTTCTCAGGCACAATGATCTCTGTCAGAAGCTCGTCCGGAAGCATATCCACCTGCCCCGGCCCCTTCATGAATTCAGCCACAGGGACAAGACGCGCTTCCCCGCCTGCCCGCTCCAGAAGCAGACAGGCGTCCAGGGCCATCAGGGGCGGTACGGTGTCCGCCGCAGGGGAGGCGGAAATGATATTGCCGCCAATGGTTCCCCTGTTCCGGATCTGGGGACCGCCTACCATGGCCGCCGCCTGGGATAAGGCTGCCGCAAATGGCACCTCCCACTGCTCCAGCTGTCCAAAGTTCACCATGCTGCCCAGATGCCAGCCATCCTGCTCCCTGCTGATTTCCTTTAAATCCTTCAGCCTGTCCAGGCTGACGTAATCCAGGTCCAGACATTTTCCGTGTTTGCGGTCCACATACAGGTTGGTTGCTCCGGCACATGCCATGGTCCCCTCCCTGCCCAGAAGTTCCAGCGCCTCCTCCACCGTCTCCGGCTGATAGATCATCGACACATCAATCACTCCCCTCATTTTCCGTATCAAAGTAGCTGTCCAGAGAATAGGTCAGCCTGTCAAATTTTTCCAGATAACTGCCGTCCGGGAAATTCTCAAAGGCAATCACCCGGTACTGCCCCTTCTCATATACAAAGGGCACCTCATAGACCATGCCGGGAAGGCGGGCGGCCTGGGAAAACACAGCTACGCCGCTCTTTAGATCCTCCGCCAGCCGGATGGATTCATAGTTGATAAACAAGGGCGTCAGATAGGGGTAGGAGCGCTCCTTATTGAAGGCCTCCGCAAACTCCCCCCGGCTGATACGGGCCTGGTAATCAGCTGTCATATAGTCATAGAGCCGCTCCGGTTCCTTGTAATTATAATCCAGATCGTGGGCAAAGGCGCATACCGCCTTCACCGCCTCCTCCTCAGAGGGCTTTACCCTCCCCCTGCCCCAGAGGGCTGCCCCCAGAGCAACGAGGCACACCACTGAGACCAGGCAGAGCGCCGCAGCCCTCATAGCCTTATTATTCTTCATCAGCTTCTAACGCTCCATTCTGGAATATGGCACTGTGTAGGCGCTGGGGAATTCCGCCTTTCTGGAAGCAGTCACCAGGGCCAGGATTGTCATGACATAGGGCAGCATCAGCATCAGCTGGTTGGCAATGTTAATTCCCAGGGCCTGGAGCCGCATCTGCAGAGCCGTGGCAAATCCGAACAGCAGCGCGCCCCACATGGCGCGGAACGGCATGAAACGGGCAAATACCACCACGGACACAGCGATAAAGCCGCGGCCGCTGATAATATCCTCTGTAAACAGGTTCATATAAGCGATGGACATGAACGCGCCCGCCGCGCCCGCGTAAGCACCGCCGATGAGCACCGCCGCGTAACGGGTTTTGGCCACGCTGATGCCCTTGGAGTCGGTGGCCCTGGGATTCTCTCCCACTGCCTTGATCTTCAGGCCGAAGGTGGTCTTCTCCAGCACAAACCAGGTGACGATCACCATCATATAGCTTAAATACACCAGAATATTGTGCTGGAAGAAAATGGGTCCGATCACAGGGATGGAGGAAAGGACCGGCACATTTACCGCAGCAAAGGGATCTACCTGGGGCGGCAGGCTCTGGATACCGAAGATCACGCGGTAAATGTAGACTGCCGCGCCTCCGCCCAGAATGTTCAGGGCAGTTCCCGCAATCACCTGGTTGGCCCGCATGGTAACGCTGAGCCAGGCCATGATGGTGCTCCAGAGCACGCCGGTGATGATTCCTCCCAGCACGCCCACCCACAGATTCCCCGTGATAAAGGCCGCCGCAAATCCGCTGACAGCGCCCATGGTCATGGTCCCCTCCACGCCCAGGTTCAGTATTCCCGCACGCTGGGTGTATAGCTGGCCCAGGGCAGGCAGCAGGATCGGGGTTGCAAGGCGGACCGTGCTGGCAAGCAGGCTCACCATGAATCCTATGGTAAATACATTGTTAAGCATGACGCAGCCTCCTCTCGATCCAGTTCTTTACAGCCCCATAATTTAAAGTAGCCCTGGCAATGATGAACACAATCACCAGTCCTTGTATGATGTCCACAATGGAGTAGGGCACCTCAGTCATCCTCTGCATGGTGGCACCTCCCACCATCAGTGCGGAGAAGAAGAAGGACGCAATCACGATTCCCACCGGATTCAGGCTTCCCAGCAGGGCGATTACCACGGCGATCTCGCCGTAGCCGCTGGCCAGTCCCTCCAGCAGACGGTACTGGACGCCGTAGATCTCGTTCCAGCCAGCCAGACCGATGAGCGCTCCGGAGATCATCATGGTGATCAGCACAGTGCGTTTCACATTCATGCCTGAGTAGGTGGCCACCTTATCCCCCTGTCCTGCCAGGTCGATGCGGTAGCCCACCACAGTCTTCCAAAAGAACAGCATGACAATGACCACCAGGATTCCCACAAAGATTCCGCCGTGGATTCTCAGCCGGTCGGAAAAAAGGGGCAGACGGTAGGCCTCCAGCAGGTTGGGAGTCTGCGGGAAATCTCCGCCCACCGGGTCCTTCATTGGTCCATGGACCAGAAATGCCAGAAAATAGGTGGCAATGTAGTTGAGCATCAGGGTGGTGATTACCTCATTGGCGGAGAAACGGATCTTCAGCCATGCTGCGATCCCCGACCACACAGCGCCGCCCAGCATGCCGCAGATGATGGACACCGGCATGAGGATCACCGGGGGAAGGTTCAGATACAGTCCCGGCAGAATGGCGGCGATTGCGCCCAGAATAAACTGGCCGTTGCCTCCGATATTCCACAGCTGCGCCTTGAAGGCCACAGAGGTGCCGAAGGCCATCATGGACAGGGGGACCATTTTCACAAATACCTCTGAGATCCTCTGTTTGGAGCCAAAAGCGCCTCTGAACAGGGTCTGATATGCCTCCACCGGATCATTTCCCGAGACAGACACTAAAACTGCGCCGATTGCCAGGGCGATTGCGATGGTCAGCACAGCGGCCATCACCTCGCCGGCCGCATATTTCACTTTGTTTCCCATACTCTTAAGCCTCCTTCTGACTCATCCCCTGAGTATCTGCAGGGGAGACTTTCCGCTCGCCCATCATCAGGCGGCCGATCTCGTCCACGGCTGCGCCCCTGGGCAGAATCCCCATGACGCGGCCGTCGTAAATCACGGCGATACGGTCCGACAGCTGGAGAATCTCCTCCAGGTCAGCGGACACCAGCAGGACTGCGCAGCCCCCGTTCCTGGCATCCAGCAGTTTCTGGCGCACGTACTCCGAGGCTCCGATGTCCAGTCCCCTGGTGGGCTGGTTGGCGACCACTACCTGGGGGGCATCCGCCAGTTCCCTGGCCAGAATTACCTTCTGCTGGTTGCCGCCGGATAAGCCTCTGGCCGGGTCTTCCCCTGAGCCCGCCTTGATCTGGTACTCGCTTCTGGCCTTTTCCCAGCACTGGTCAATCTGCTTCTGGCTGATAAAACCGTGTTTGGAAAATGGCGCTCTGCCGAAGGCCTTTAACACCAGGTTCCGCTTCAGGCTCCACTTCAGGGCCAGACCGGTGGTGTGGCGGTCTTCGGGAATGTGGGCGATCCCCTTCTGTATGTAGAACAAGGGCGGACGGCCCGTGATCTCCTGCCCGTCCATCACAAGACATCCCTTGTCCGCTTTTCTCAGCCCTGTAATGACTTCGCACAGCTCCCTCTGCCCATTGCCGTCCACGCCTGCCAGGCCCACGATCTCCCCTTCCCTGATATCCAGGGTGAAGTCGCTTAAGGCCGGATAATCCTTGTCGTTTCTGGCGCACAGGCCCTCCATGGAGAGCTTCACCGCGCCCGGCGCTTTCTCCGGCTCCTTGAAGTTAAAGAGCACGTCCCGGCCCACCATCATTCTGGTCAGCTCCTCCTTGGTCATATCCGGCCCGGCCAGCCTGGAGCCGATCAGCCTGCTGTCCCGCAGCACTGTCACTTCATCAACAATCGAAATAATTTCTTCCAATTTATGGGTAATCAGAATGATGGACTTGCCGTCCTTTTTCATCTGCTCCAGCGTCTCGAACAGAACCTCCGTCTCCTGGGGCGTCAGCACTGCTGTTGGCTCGTCCAGAATCAGGATATCCGCGCCCTGGTAGATGGCTGTGAGGATCTCCACCCGCTGCTGTTCTCCCACGGACAGCTGCCACACCTTGGCGTGGGGGTCCACCTTCATCCTGTATTTTTCCGCCAGGGCCAGAAGCTCTTCGGCGGTTTCCCTGGTGTCTAAGAGGATGCCTTTTCTGGACTTGCGCCCCAGCATCACATTCTCCACCACGGACAGGGAACGGGCCAGCATGAAATGCTGGTGAACCATACCGATCCCCAAAGAAATTGCTTTGATTGGTGATGAAATATCTTGTTTTTCCCCACGGATCAGGATCTCTCCCTCCTCCTGCCGGTACAGGCCGTAGAGAATGTTCATAAGTGTTGTCTTGCCTGCGCCGTTTTCGCCCAGCAGGCCGTGTATGGAGCCGGTCCGCAGTTTGAAATCGATGCTGTCGTTGGCCTTCACTCCTCCGAATATCTTGGTTATATTACGCATTTCCACTGCTAAAACTTCCATCTGCGCAGACCTCCTGAACCTGGTGTGTATATCATTTTGCGGTGAGCGGACAACTTCGCCGAGGCTTCACCGCCTTAAAGCGCCATTAGGCGCCGGCGGCCAGGACTGTCCCGGCCGCCGGCATTTTATCGCCGTACTTCTGCAGATGTTCTGCCTATGACGCCGCAGCCTCACCCTGCTTGATCTCCGGGATTACAATCTCGCCGGATTTCAGCTGCTCAAAGGTCTTTTCAATGAGAGCCTTGTCATCGTCGGTCAGCCATCCCTTAGGATCGTTGATGGGGGCGTATACCTCGCCGCCATTTTCCACGCTGATCCAGTAGAAGCGGTCGGCTTCCTCCCTGCCCTCAAAGTTCCCGCTGCGGATATCACTGAAGATTCCTTCAATCACTGCTTCCCAGTGGTACACAACGCCGGACAGCACATTGGGTGGAGCCAGGGTGTTCTGGTCCGCAACATTTCCCAGGCAATACTGGTCTTTTTCCTTGGCAGCCTGCACAACGCCCAGGCCAATGCCGTCGCCGGAGTGCCAGATCACGTCCACGCCTGAATCGTACATGCCCACAGCTGCCTCTTTGGCGCCTGCGGTGTCGGTCCAGTCGCCGGTGTAAACCTCCTGGATCTCAATGTTGGGGTTGATGGATTTAGCGCCCAGCTTAAAGCCCTCGTGGCCGCGGTAGATCTCGGAAGCGTCTGCGCCGCCCACTACTCCGATTTTATCAGACTGGGTGGCCAGGGCTGCGATCACGCCCATCATGTAGCCGCCGCTCTCCAGGGACACATCGTAGATGGCTGAGTTGTCGGCAGACTTGTAACCGGTTCCCAGCAGGAAATCGGTCTCAGGATAGTTGGGAGCCACCTTCACGATGGGCTCCATGAACTGGAAGCCATGGCCGAACAC